>DAOUCZ010000175.1:0-3202 GCA_034431675.1 Anaerolineae bacterium
CAAATTTTGTCTTTATTCCAGCTCTTCCACCTTGTCCATCCGGCGTTTCAGGCGTTCGATGCGCCCTTGTTCTGGTCGGATGCGGTTGAGGAGACTGCTGTACTGTCGGCGCAGGCGTCGCAGCGAGGAGGCGGCTGAAGATTGCAGCAGTTCGAGCTGTTTGAGTGGGCCGGCCTTGCGCGGGACTGCGCCAGCGCCTGTCCACTGCACGATAGAGGCAGCCCAAGTCAGGCCGCCGCCAAAGCCGATGAATGCGATATGGTCGCCTTTTTTGATGCGGCCCTCGCGTTCGGCTTCGACCATGGCCAGCGGGATGGATGCGGCGCTGGTATTGCCATAGCGCTCCAGATTGGTATAGAACATGGTTTTGTCGAAGCCGAGCTGGCGGGCGGCAGCATCGATGATGCGCAGGTTGGCCTGATGGGGTACGATGAGCTTGATGTGTTCGGTTTTGATGCCGGCTTCGTAGGCAGCGCGTTTAATCCCATCGCTGAGCACACGGGTGGCAAACTTGAACACTTCTTGGCCATCCATATACATCTTGCCAAATTTATGGCCATTGATTGCATCGTGGTGCAGTTCTAGGTCTTGACTGCCAAAGGTGGGGATGCAGAGATGTTTGGCGTTTTTGCCTTCGCTGCGCAGGATGGCCGAGAGCACGCCGCCGGGTTGGTCACTGCGTTGCAGCAGCACCGCACCTGCGCCATCACCGAACAGGATGCAGGTGCCGCGGTCACTCCAATCGAGGACGCGGCTCATGGTCTCTGAGCCGATGACGAGGGCGGTATCGATGGCGCCAGAGCGGATGGACTGTGCGGCCATCTGTAGGCCATAGACAAAGCCGCTGCACGCGGCGCTGAGGTCAAAAGCGCCGGCGTTATCAGCGCCGATTTCGGATTGGATGAGGCTGGCGGTGGATGGGAAGACGCATTCTGATGTGGAGGTGGCGCAAACGATAAGGTCTACCAGTGAGGCGTGCAAATTGCCCATTTGCAAGGCGGCGAGTGCCGCCTTGGCCCCCAGCGTCATCGTCGATTCGGAGTCGCTGGCGATGCGGCGCTCGCGGATGCCGGTGCGCGCAACGATCCAGTCGTCGGTCGTTTCGACGAAAGCCGACAGGTCGGTATTGGTCATGACACGTTCTGGCACGGCCATGCCCCACCCGACGATATGGGCGTAATAGGGCGGTTTGGGGGTGTCGTTAGACTCGGCCATTCTCGTATTTGCCAAAGATGAGCACAGCGTTGTGGCCGCCAAACCCGAATGAGTTGGACATGGCCACTGAAATCGGGTGTGGTTTGCCGACGTGCGGGGTGTAATTGAGGTCGCAGTCGGGGTCGGGGTTATCGAGGTTGATGGTAGGGGGGACAAAGTTGTTTTGCATAGCCATGATGGTCAGCACCGCCTCGACTGAGCCGGCACTGCCCATCAGGTGGCCGGTGACTGACTTAGTGGAGCTGATGGGGATGTTATAGGCTTGTTCGCCCAGCGCGCGTTTCATGGCCACGGTTTCGCTCTTGTCGTTGAGCGGGGTTGATGTGCCGTGGGCGTTGATGTAGTCGATGTCTTCGGCGGAGAGCTTAGCATCCTTGAGGGCGCGCAGCATGGCCATGGCAGCGCCTTCACCGGTTTCCAGCGGCGCGGTGACGTGATGGGCATCAGAGGTGTGGCCATAGCCGAGGACTTCGGCGTAGATTTTGGCCCCGCGCGCTTTGGCGTGTTCGTATTCCTCGAGGATGAGGATGGCCGAGCCTTCACTGACGACAAAGCCATCGCGGTCTCTGTCGAAGGGGCGACTGGCGCGCTGTGGGTCATCATTGCGGCGGCTGATAGCGGTCATGTTGTTGAAGCTGGCGATGGTCAGCTCGACGTTGGCTGCTTCACTGCTGCCTGCGATGGCGACGTTGGCCTGTCCGCGTCGGATGATTTCGGTGGCTTCGCCGATGCAGTTGTTGCCGGTGGCGCAGGCGGTGGCCAGCGAGAAATTGGGGCCACGTGTGCCGTACTGCATCGAGATGCGTGCCGAGATAGCGTCTGGCAGCATCATGGGGACGAGCAGTGGGCTGACTGCGCGTGCGCCGCCTTCTAGAAAGGTGAGGACGGATTGGAAGATGGTCTGGATGCCGCCGATACCCGTGCCAACCACAACAGCGATGTCGTAGCGGTTGTCGTCTGTGACGACAAGGCCGCTGTCTTCTACGGCTTGTTTGGCGGCGTACATGGCCAACTGGGTCACGCGGTCGGTGCGGCGGGCCTCACGCTTGCCCAAAAAAGCCTCCGGATCGAAGTTTTTGACCTCGCCGGCAAAGCGATTTTCGAGCTTATGAGGGTCGAAGTGTTGGATCGGGCCGATGCCCGAAACCCCGTCGGCGGCGTTTTGCCAGGCCTCGGCCACCGAGTTGCCAATCGGGCAGATGATGCCCATGCCGGTCACAACGACACGTTTTCTTTCAGCCACGGTCAAAAACTCCCATGTTTCTGTGATGTGGGTGCAAACGCACCCCATGATAGCACAAGCTGACATTCTGACGTATTGAACACCGCAGAACGCACGGGGTTTCGGTATGCTATAATGCCGTGGCTTTTTGAGCGGAGCAGATGGCCGGATAGGGCTGGGCGCGATGATTTTTGTCACAGGGGCGGCGGGGTTTATCGGGAGGGCATTGGTCCAAAAGTTGTTGGACGATGGCTATCGGGTACGTGTGCTGCTGCCGCCGGGGTTCTCAAACCGTCGTAGTAAGCCGCCGTGGGTGGGTCATGACCGCCTAGAGGTCATTGAAGGCGTGCTGTCAGACGAAGAGAGCCTTTACCGCGCTTTAACCGGTGTCCATGTGATATATCATTTGGAAAATGCGCAGTGGTGGGGGCGTGCGCGTAATCTGGAGCGCGTGGAATTGGTGGGGCTGCGTTATTTGGCGGCGTCAGCGCGCGCTGCGCGCGTGGGGCGGATGATTACTCTGAGTCATCTGGGGGCGTCACCGTCCTCGGCTTATACACTGCTGCGGGTAAAAGGACAGGTAGAAGAGGGGGTCAAAAACAGCGGTCTGGCTTATACCATCATCCGCAGTGGGGTTGTGTTTGGGCCAGAGGATGCCTTTATCAACCACATTGCCATGATGTTGGCCACCAATCCGGTGTTGTTTCTGATGCCTGGGCAGGGGGATGTGGTGCTGCATCCCATCTATATCGACGATTTGGTGCA
>DAOUCZ010000176.1:0-7303 GCA_034431675.1 Anaerolineae bacterium
GCTGAGGGTGTGTTTGTGATTAGGGTCCCACACCACGATGTCGGCGTCTGCGCCGATGCTGAGTGAGCCTTTTTGCGGGTACATGCCAAAGATTTTGGCGGGGTTGGTGCACATCACCGCCACAAAGTGCTGCGGAGTCCAGCGCCCGCTGTTGACGCCGTGTTCCCACATCACCATCATGCGCTCTTCGAGGCCGGGCATCCCGTTGGGGATTTTGGCAAAGTTGCCCTTGCCCAATTCTTTGCCCGGGCGGCGATAGGACGGGTCTTGGGCCTCGAACTCGACCCAGTTGCCACCGTTATATTTCTGTGCCCAGTCTTGCCATGGGCCAACGCCGCCTTCGTACCAAAAGTTGCAGTGGTCGGTGCTGACGTGCTGGAGTGTGCCGTCTTTGGTAGCCTGCCACAGCACAGCGTGGTCATGCTCGGTGCGGATGGGCGGTGAGCACACGTATTTAGCGCCTTCGAAGCCCGGCGCGCCGAGGTGTTTTTCGGCGGTGAGGAAGAAATATTGGGTGCAGCTCTCCCCCATCACCGGATAGCCGATGGCGCGGGCACGGCGGATGGCCTCGACGGCGGGTTCACTGGTGACGTGGACGACATACAGCGGGCAGCCGGTCATGCCCGACATGATGGCGGCGCGGTTGGTGGCCTCGCCCTCGATTTCGGGGGGGCGTGACCAGCTGTGATAAATCGGGTCGGTTTTGCCTTCGGCCAACAGTTTGGGGGTCAGGCTGGCCTCCACATCGCCGTTTTCGGCGTGCACCATCACAATCATGCCGCTGTTGGCAGCCACTTGCATCGTCTTATACAGGGTGGCGTCATCGATCTGGAACACGTTTTTGTAGGCCATAAACAGTTTGAGGCTGGTGACGCCGTCGGCCACCAGCGAGGGGATTTCGTCCAGCACATCGGGGCGCAGGTCGGTGACGGCGAGGTGAAAGCCGTAGTCGATTTGCGCGATGGCGGCCTTTTTGCGCCATGTGCTCAGCCCGTCGTGCAAGCTGCCGCCTTTGGGCTGGATGACGAAGTCGATGTGGCTGGTGGTGCCGCCAAAAGCTGCGGCTTTGTGGCCGGTGTCAAAGTCGTCGTTGCTGACCGTGCCGCCGAAGGGGAGTTCGAGGTGGGTGTGGACGTCGATGCCGCCGGGCATCAGGTATTTGCCGGTGCAGTCCACCACCTCGTGGCCATCGGTGGGCAGGTCTCGCCCGATGTGGGTGATGGTTTCGCCTTCGACCAGCAGGTCGGCGCGCATCATGTCGCTGGCGGTGATAATTGTGCCGTTTTTGAACAACAGACCCATGAAAAACCTCCTTTTGTTACCGATTAAAGGGCGGGCGCTGGGCCTGCCCTCTGGGCAAGATGGGGGGGCGCTTTACTGAAAATGCGGCAGGATGTGCTCGCCGTATTCGGCAACGATGCGCTCTTCTTCGCCGCACATCAGATAGATGGTGTATTGGGTGACGCCGACGGCTTCGAGCGCTTTCAGCTTGGCCACATGCTCTTGTGGCGAGCCAATCAGCGAGAAGCTCTCCACGACGTCATCGGTGATGAAGTCGAGATGGTCGGCGTCTTTGTCGGCGTGGTGCTTGTAGTCGTAGCCTTTGCGGCCCTCGATATAGGCAAGGAAGCTGGCGGGGATGCCCTCGGCATCTTTGCCATATTTGCCGACGATGTCGGCCACGTGGTTGCCGACCATGGCCGGGAACCAGCGGGTTTGGGCGCGGCCTTTTTCGTGGTCGCCCACCCATGCCGGCGCAGCGGCAAGGATGCGATAATTGCTCATGTCGCGTCCGGCGGCTTTGCCGGCGCTGACGGCTTGATCGATAAACCACTTGCACAGCCCGGGTTCGGCCAGTTGGATGATGAGGCCGTCGCCGTGCTCACCGGCAGCGGCCAGCGCCTTTGGGCCATAAGCTGCCACCCATACCGGCATCTCATAGCCGTTGGCCCATGGGAATTTGACGGGGGCCAATTCTTCGTCATACTTCACCTCGTCACCACGCACGAGGCCTTTGATGGCATGAGTGAACTCGACCATCCGCTCGACGGTGTTGGGCTTGCGGCCCATCACGCGCATCGAGCTGTCGCCGCGCCCCACCCCAACCTCAAAACGGTTGCCACTTTGCACATTGAGCGTGGCAAAGATGCTGGCGGCCTCACTCCAATCGCGCACGCCCGGGTTGGTGACGCAGGGGGCAAAGCGCATGTGTTTGGTGTGCTCCATGCACATGGCCATGGTGACATAGGGAGAGCGCCACAGGATGTGACTGTCGAAAAACCATGCATACTTAAAGCCGGCAACCTCGGCCTGCCGCACCAGCGCGACGGTGCGCTGCGGGCTGATGTCACCTTTGAAACAGATGCCAAATTCCATCTGTCCCTCCTGTTGGGGTAAACGTACTATATCGGGGCAAAAAAGCGGCTGAGCTGCCCAGCCGTTGACGCAGAGTATAACGCGCTGTTTGTAAACGCGCACATAAAAACGTTTACAAAGCCAACCCGCAGCCCATCGTGCTCTTTTACCAGAGTCTTATGTTAGACAAATGTTATGATTACCCACAAAATGTAATGTTTGGGCTATAGTGTAAGGGTATCCCTTCACTGCATCGCCTCGCCATCTAGTTCACTTTGCAACTTATGATTGGGACAGCTATGGAAATCAGCATCGACCCCAGCTTTTCGGTTTATAAGCTGGTGGGGCGCGCAGCAGAGAATGCGCTTTTAAACCATCGCCGTACTATGAATATCATCAGCAACGAGATCGAGAATGCCACCCTGCTTGATGGTGCGCAGACCCGTATTTTTGCTGCCTTTCAGTTTTACAGCCGGTTCGTCCCACAGATAGAGCGCTATACCCGCATGGCAAAGTCTGCCGAGAAGGTATACGTCTTTGGCATCCCCGATGTAAAACTGCCTGCGATTGACAACGTTGAGTATGTGCCGCTCAAGCCGACCGATCAGCTGGCGCGTGAGTGGTTTTTGGTCAGCTATGGGCCGACTTATGCTAGCGCGCTGGCCACCGAAGAACAGACCCGTCTTAACGGCGATGCCGATTCGGAGCGCTTGTTTCGGGGTATCTGGACGATGGATGTCTCGCTGACCGCGATTTTGGCCGATTGGCTTTCTCGCTCCATTGGCCTGATGCCGCAGGGCATCGCGCCAGAGACGGTGGACCTGCGCCAGCATAATATCTTTGTCAGCCGCACGGCCAGCCGTGTGATGCGCCGCTTGACCGCGCCGGCCAACCTTGGCAAAGATGCAATGGTGCGCGCCGAGCTGCGCACCTTGGTCAAAGAGGTGCTTCAGCCGTTCGTCAGCAGTGGGTATACCGAGCAGCTGGCAGGTACGCGCACCTTTTAGGCAGGACATGGCCGTATTTTTGCCGACAAAACGACACCGCCGGATGCTCAGCCGCTCCGGCGGCGTTTTTGTGCAGCGGGGCGGGAATTAGCCCTTGGCCTCGACCATCTCGCCCAGCAGGCTGGTAATCAGCCGGTCAAGCTGGCTTTCACGCCCGCGCACGACAGCCACTTCATAAATGTCCCTAGGCACGCGCTCATAGAGCTGATCGAGCAGGGCGCGGGCCGCGGCACGTTCATGGGCATAGGCGCTGCGGTGATCGACGACGGCACTGGCCAGCTCGATGGCGCGCTCATGCTGCTCCATCGCGCCCATCCATGCGGCGGCGGCACGGGCGGTCATCAGCAAAAATGGCAGGTGGTTGATGCGGCGGGCGCGTTCGGCGGCATCACGGATGGCACGGCGGGCCGCGTCGGTATCGCCAAGGGCGAGGCTGGTTTCAGCGCGGATGATCAGGCCGCGCAGCAGCTCTTCGTTGCGGTAGCCGTCATCCCATCCATAAGACTGCTGCTGGAGCTGCTCATCAGACAGATAGGCCAGCGCAAGGTCGAGTTCTTGCCATGCGGTGGCGGGGTCATCTTTGGCCAGTGCAAGGCGCGCTGCCATGATTTGCGAGGCGGCGGTCAGGTTCATGTCGTCCATGGCCGGCGCAAGCTGAGTGGCGATGAACACCGATTCCTCGGCATCGCGCGGGTCATTCATCGAGAGGGCGGCTAATGCTGCGCCGTTGAGCGCAATCACCATGTCACCGTGGCGGTTCAGCTCGTCGGCGCGCTCATAGGCGCGCAGGTATGCCCCGCGTGATGCCTTATACTCACCCAGTGCCCATGCGGCCCGCCCCACGGCAAACAGCGCCGAGTTGATGTATTCGATGATGTTGGCTTTCTCGGCCATGGTCAGCGCCTCAGAGGCGTGGGCGCGCGCGTTGCTGAAGTCGCCCGATCCCAACTCTAGGCGGCTGAGCACCAGCAAGGCCCACGCAATCCCCAGTGCGTTACCGCGCTCGCGCTGGATAGACAGGTTTTCGAGGATGTAGGCGTGGCTTTGCTCGTAGCGCCCAAGGATGATGCCCCAGATGGTCATGTTCATCAGGGCCGAGCCAAGGCCAAACAGGTTGCCGACCTGACGGTGCAGGTCTTGGGCGCGCTGATAGTGCTGCTTGGCCACGTCGTAATGGCGCTGAGCCGCGGCCAACTGCCCCAACGAGACGAGGATGTGGGCGCGCATATACAGGTCACCGGTCGATTCGATGAGTGTGAGGGCTTGCTGCACTTTCTCTGCCCCGTGCTCAAAGTCGGTGGTGTGGTTGTCGGTGCGATAATAGAAGGCGCTGCCCCAATTGAGCAGGCAGTGACTGGCATCCCAGACCGACCCAATCGATAGATAACGGTCATAGCCGCTGCTGAAGTGTGTGCGGGCGTCTACGGGGTCATCCAGCAGCAGGCTGAAGTAGCCGCGTGCGAAATCGCGCAGGGCCAAGACGTCGGTGGGGGCGGAGTGGTCATCCAGCAGCTCGACCGCTTCGATGAGGGCATTGGCTGAGCGCTCACGCTGACGGTAATAGCCCGACATAATCGAAATCCACAGCGTCAGATAGGCCAAGGCCGTGTCGCGTTCTGGGCTGCGCGGGTGCTGGCGCAGGGCCGCTGCCGCTGGTTCGAGCATGGCAAGGCCTTCGGTATACTGCGCACGCATATCAAAATAGATGCCCAGTGTGTGCAGGCCGGCAATCAGCGGGGCGGGGCGATTGTTGCGGCAGGCCCACATGAGGGCGGTGCGGATGTTCTCGGCGTCGGCCTCGACCTCGCGCATGGCGTCGAGCTGGCGCTCGCTCTGGAACTCTTTGCGAAACGTGCCCAGCAGATGGAGATAATATTCGCTGTGGGCGGCACGGATGGTTTCTTCTTCGCCGTTGTCGGCCAGATGCTGCTCGGCATATTGGCGCAGCACCTCATGCACTTGATAGACGCCTGAGTCGGGGTCGCGCTTGAGCAGGGATTTGTTGACCAGCGCCATCAGCTGACGCAGGCCCGCGCCGGTAACCGTCTGACCGGCTTGACGGGTGAACCGCCCACGAAAGACCGCAATGCGGGTGAAGGTGGCGCGCTCGTCTGGGCTGAGCAGCTCCCAGCTGTGGTCAAAGACGGCGCGCACGCTGCGGTGACGTCCGGGAGCGTCGTGGGCTTCGGTTTCCAGAAAGTCGAGGTTTTGGGCCACTTCGTCGGCGATTTCGGGCAGCGACAGCATCTCAACCCATGCGGCGGCCAGCTCGATGCCCAGCGGCAGGCCCTGCACCAGCTCACACACACGGGCGACATGCGGCAGGTCTTCCTCGGTCAGCTCGAAATTGGGCTGAGCGCGGCGGGCACTCTGTACAAACAGCTTGACCGCGCTGTACTTCATGGCATCGCTGACGCTGTGCAGGTCGGGGAAGTCCATGCCATCGATGGTGAACAGCGCCTCGCCCTGTAGGTTGAGCTTGGCGCGGCTGGTGGCGATGATTTTGAGGCGTGGGGCGCTGTGCAAGATGTCGCTGAGGATGCTGAGACCGTCTAGGACGTGTTCGCAGTTATCCACAATCAGCAGCACGGACTTCTCACGGAAGAAGTCGAGGAGCTGCTGCTTCATCTCTCCCCCCGGGTAGAACTGAAAGCCGACCGCATCAGCCAGCGCGTTGAGGATGCCCTCGGGGTGGGTGACCTGCGCGAGCGAGACGAGGAACACCCCGCTGAAGAACTGAAAGCGCCCGCGGCTGTCCACCCGACGATTGACGGTGGTCATGGAGGCCTGTGCGATGATGCCGCCGCCGAGTTCTAGGGCGAGGCGGGTTTTGCCCATGCCGCCCGGCCCAAGGATGGTAATTAGGCGGACAGCAGGGTCGTCCAGCAGGTCTTCGAGCTGTGCAAGCTCGCTTTCGCGCCCGACAAACGGGGTGGTCTGCGCCGATAGGTTGTGCTTGACGGCGGCAGATACCGGCGTTGGGGTCTCAAAGCGGCGGTTATCGTCGCTGCGCCGGCGCGAAGCGCTGAACAGGTCGGCGCTTTGGCCGCGCATGATGGCTTCTAGCTCTGCACCAATCAGGCGTACCGAGGGGATGCGGGTGTTGGGGTCTTTATCCAGCATCCGATAAATCAGGTCGGCCAGCGGGATAGGGCAGTCGGGGCGCAGGGCCTCAATGTCGGGGACGGGCTTGGTAAACACGTTGACCACCATCGAGGGCAGGGTTTCGGCCTCGAAGGGATGTTTGCCAGTCAGCATCTCAAACAGCATCACCCCCAGCGCCCAGATGTCGCCGCGGTGATCGGCAGGTTTGCCATCGAGGGCCTCGGGCGGCATATAATCGGGGGTGCCAAGGGCAAGGCCGACGGTGGTCACGCGCTCTTTGCTGGCCACATAGGCCACGCCAAAATCGGTGAGGCGGGGCGCGCCGTTTTCATCCATCAGCACATTGGCCGGTTTGAGGTCGCGGTGGACGATTTTGAGATAGTGGGCGCGTGTGAGGGCGTCGGCCAGCTCGATGGCGATTTTGAGGATGCGCTGCAATTCCAGCGGCGAATGATCGCGGATGAGTGCGCCGAGGTCAGACCCGGGCACGTATTCCATCACAATGTAATGCTCGCCATCTTGATCGATGGTGGCCAGCGCCTTGACGATGTTGGGGTGATTGAGGGCGCGCAGCGCCTCGGCCTCTCGCGTGAAGCGCTCTACAATGTCGGGTTGTTTTTGCACGACCTCACGTTTGAGCTGCTTGATGGCCACGGCCTCGCCGTTATGGGTGTCTGTGCCCAGATACACCACACCCATCCCCCCCTTGCCGAGGGTCGAGTCAATCTTCCAGCGGTTGTGCAGCATCGTCATAAGCGGGTGGTCTTTCGGTATGGTTCTAAATGTGAATCATCATCCGCCTATGATAACGCAAAAATCCCCCGATAAGTTTTAAG
>DAOUCZ010000177.1:0-5128 GCA_034431675.1 Anaerolineae bacterium
AAAAGCGGTGATGAGGGTGTCGCTGGCGGTGGCCGTCACTGAAATTGGGGCATAGGTGTCATAGGTGTTGAGCGGCTCTGACCAGATGATGAAAGGGCTTGCCGCGTCGATGCCGCCGGTGGGGTCGATGCCGACCTCTACCGATACAGTGTCAGGTGCATTGCTGGCGGCGGTGTTTAGGCCATCGGCGCTGGCCCAGATATAGGCATTGACGGTGAGGGTGGCAGTGGCGGCAGACGGCACATCGGCTTGTTGATAGACCCCGGCTTGCGTGGTAGCGAGGGTGATAGAGATGAGCTGCGCGTTATCCCCCGTAAGCACGCGGGTTGGGAGGTCTGGCATGGCTGCGCCATAGAGTGGGGCGGCGTCGGTGGGCGCGGACTCGATAGACCAAGGCATCCAGCCTTGTGCGGCAGTGCCAAAGCCTTCGACTTCGGTATATTCCCCGTCAAAACCGGCATTGGTCAGCAGATTGTCAGGTTGGGCATGAGGTATCCCAACTGCCAGCATCATCCCAATCAGCACGCCTATAATCCGTCGTTTGATAGACATATCTAAGACCTCTTTTTTGCTTAAACCGCGCGGTATGCGGGCCATTGTTGGCGGCCCATCAATCATCACCAGACAAGTGTACAGCGCAGCGTCGCTGCTGGCTACACTCTCACAGGTTCTGGGCGTGTTCAATCCCCTGCCAAAGGGCTATAATCGAATAGCCATCCAGTTCGTTTTTTTGTTGCAAATCTCATCCAAAGAAGGAGCGGCTCTTGGACCTTCACGAGCATCAGAGTAAAACGCTGTTTAAGCAGTATGGCATCCCGACCCCGATGGGAGATGTCGCGTTTACGCCGGAGGAGGCTGAAGCGATTGCCGAACGCCTTGGGGGTAAAGTGGTGGTTAAATCGCAGGTGCTGACCGGCGGGCGTGGTAAAGCTGGCGGGGTAAAGGTGGCCTTGAACGCTGCCGATGCCAAAGAGAAAGCAGCGGCGATCCTTGGCATGAAAATCAAGCACTTGACGGTGGGTAAGGTGTTGATTGACCCCGCATCGACCATTGTTAAGGAGATTTATCTGGGCATCACCAATGACCGCAAGGCCGGTAAGCCGGTGCTGATTGCGTCGTCTGAGGGGGGGATGGACATCGAGGAAGTGGCGCGCACCAACCCGGATGCAGTGATTCGTGAGCACATCGACCCTGTGTATGGTTTGCAGGGGTATCAGATTACGGTGGTTGCCGGCGCGATGAACCTGCCCAGAGAGCATTGGAAGGCGTTTGGACAGATTGCGCGTGGATTGTATAACTGCTATCACGAGAACGATGCGACCTTGGCCGAGATTAACCCGTTGATTATCAATGGGGATAATCAGCTGGTGGCTTTGGACGGCAAGGTGTCGATTGATGACAATGCGCTGTTTCGCCATCCTGAGCTGGCGTCGCTGCGTGATACGACAGCTGAGGCCGAGGCCGAAACGCTGGCCCGCGAAGCAGACATCAGCTATGTGAAGCTGGATGGTCAGATTGGCTGTATGGTCAATGGGGCTGGCCTTGCCATGACCACCATGGATATGACGATGTTGTATGGGGCGGACAAGGGCGTTGGCCCTGCCAACTTTTTGGACATCGGCGGTGGTGCAAAGGCTGATAAAGTGGCTAAGGCACTGCGTATCATTCTGAGTGACCCGAATGTGAAATCGGTGCTGATTAACATCTTTGGTGGCATTACCCGCTGCGACGAGGTGGCCAAGGGGATGATTGAGGCCTATAACGAAGTTCAGCCGACCGTGCCCATTGTGATTCGTTTGCAGGGGACGAATGCCAAAGAAGGCCGTGAAATCATCAACGCGGCGAATATCTCGACGCTTGTGGCTGCCGCCACGTTGACCGAAGCGGCCCAGAAGGCCGTCGCTGCCGCCCAAGGAGCGCTCTAACCATGTCGATTTTGCTCAATAAGGATTCGCGCATCATCGTTCAGGGGATTACCGGACGTGAGGGTGGTTTTCATACTCAGCAGATGATTGGGTATGGGACAAACGTGATTGGCGGTGTGACGCCGGGCAAGGGTGGTGAATGGGCGCATGGCGTGCCGGTCTTTGATACCGTGCGCGAGGCGGTCAAGCAGGCCGATGCCAATGCGACGGTGATTTTTGTGCCGCCGCCGCTGGCCGCTGAGGCGATTTTGGAGGCCATTGACGCTGGGATTGGCCTGATTGTGTGCATCACCGAGGGCATTCCGGTGCGTGACATGATGCGGGTATATGCCAAGCTGAAGCAGAGCAAGAGTCGGCTTGTCGGGCCGAATTGCCCGGGGCTTTTGACCCCCGGTGTTGGCAAGATGGGGATTATGCCCGGGTATATTGCCACGCCCGGGCGTGTGGGTGTGGTGTCGAAATCGGGCACATTGACCTATGAAGTGGTGAATGCGCTGACTGAAGCGGGTATGGGGCAGTCCACCTGCATTGGGATTGGCGGTGACCCGATTATCGGCACGACGTTTGTGGACGTTCTAGAGATGTTTGAGAACGATCCGGAAACCGATATGATTGCGATGCTGGGTGAAATCGGCGGGCGTGCCGAGATTGATGCGGCGGAATATATCGCCAAGCACATGACCAAGCCAGTAGCTGCGTTTATTGCGGGGCGCAGTGCCCCCAAGGACAAGCGGATGGGGCATGCGGGGGCCATCATCGAGGGTGGTGAAGGTGGCGCTGACCAGAAGAACGACGCGCTGCGTGCAGCGGGTGTGCGTGTGGCAGATAACCCCGAGCAGATACCGGCATTGCTGGCCAACAAGTAGCTCTAGAACGCTTATCACATCAAAAAAATCCCCGTCTGTGCAGGCGGGGATTTTTTGATGTTGGCTGTGTCGGTTAGGACTTTTGATAGGCGTCGTCTAGGGCTTCAAAGTCGGTGAAGAGGAAGTGGTCATGGTAGTAGTGAATCCACAGGAAGCTGAGGATGGCGGTGTAGTATGACACGTCAAATCGCCAGTTGCCGATGAGGTGCGGGTCGGCATTGGCGATGTAGCCGGGCAGGAAGAAGTGGGTGATGAGGTAGACCACAAAGAACACCATGATCGATCCGACCAGCATGATGGTGCTAAGCAGGTAGAGGCCGCGGCTGTCCTTGCCACTGCTGAAGCGCTGCACCAGCGGCGCGGTTTGGTTGAGCGAGCCATAGGCGGCGCGCACCTTGATGATGTAGAAGGTGATGGCCAGATATTGGAAGGAGTGCCACGTGTTTAGGCCCTGAAACGCCGTATCGAGGTTGGGCAGGGCGGGGATGATGAACGAGATGGTGATGGTGAATAGGATGAAGGTGGTTTTGGGGATATTGAGGATGCCGGCTTTGTGTTCCTGATAGCTCTTCCACAGGAAAGCGCCGAGCGCGGCGACAAAGACGCCGGTCATGGCATAAAAGAACCAAGCCTGCTGGAAGAATTCGGGGATGACACGGGTGAGGTCATTGACGCCGATGTCGAAAGACCCTTGGCTGATTTTGTAGGCGGCCACAGGGAAAAGACAGGTTAGGATGACTGCATAGTCGATGAGGCGAGCATTGAGGCTGACGGCGCTGCGGCGGACGTAATTGGCTTCTTTGTGGTTGTATAACTCCACAATGAAAGTGACTTGATGCAGCACATGCAGAGCGGCCCAGAAGAAGAACACGGTGAGCAGCAGGGTGAGGTTGAGGAAAGCCAGCGAAACGACGACGATGGGGATGATGATGGAGGAGCGAATCAGCATCGGGTAGCGCTTTTTGAAGTCGTTATCGAGGCCGGTGCGCAGGAAGGTGGACATCATGTGTGGGCCGCCAACAGCCACACCAACGAACACGTTGACGAGGTTGCGGGCGAAGTCGTCGATGTTTTGTAGCTCAGAAGCGGGCGCGCCGTTCTGCATTGCCGCACGCAGCAGCAAGTAGACGATATAGGGCAGCGGCACGACGATGACGCTGAAAGTGATGTACATCAGATCCCAGCGGCGGGTGCGAAGCCACAGATGCGAGGTATCGCTCCGTTCGACAGTGGGTGCAGTAGGTGCTGCAACAGCCATAAATTCCTCCTAAATTGTGCTTACGGCATCGGGCGTATGTGATTGATGTGATTGAACTGAAATCGCTTAGCGTATTGTAACCAACACTGTTATCGTGCGCTATAGCCGCTGGGGAATGTGGGCATTCCTTAGGGGGCGTAAGGGCTGTTGGGGACGATGTGATGCTGTCGGCAGCGTGCTTCGTAGGATTCTTTTGCGCCGACCATGATGATGGGGTCATCATAGCGGGCAGGTTGGCCATTGACGAGGCGCTGAGACCGGCAGGCGGGTTCTCCGCATACCACACAGATGGCGCGCAGCTTGGTGACTTCTTCGGCCATTGCCAGAAGGGCGGGCATCGGTCCGAAGGGTTCTGCGCGGAAATCGAGGTCTAGGCCGGCGACGATTACCCGTAGACCGCGATTGGCGAGTTGTTCGACGACAGAAATGACGTCGTGGTCTAAAAACTGGACTTCGTCGATGGCGACAACGGTGGTTTGAGGGTGAAGTTGTGCGAGGATGTCGGTACTGGTTTGGATGGGTTGGGCGTCGAGTTTTTGGCCGGTGTGTGTGACGACCGAGTCGAGTTCGTAGCGTGTATCGATGTGTGGCTTGAAGACTTGTACGGTTTGACGGGCGATGACGGCGCGGCGGACGCGGCGAATCAGCTCTTCGGTTTTGCCGCAGAACATGCTGCCGCAGATAACTTCGACATGACCGGAGTGATGAATCATGATGGGTGTTCCCTGCACGCGGAGAGGTGGGTATAAAGAGGGTTAGTGTGGGGTTATCAAGAGGTTTGAGGGGGGCTTATAAACGAAAAGGCAGGCCGCCGCAGAGTGGCGGCGGGCCTGCCTTGTGGGCTGTGGTGCCGATACGAGGGGGTTATTCCTCGGTGGGGATTTCGAATCCGTTAGCGCGCAGGGCCTTCTTGATGTTGATGAGGGACTGGCGGCCAACACCGTCGATGTCGAGGATAGCTTGGTCGCCACCTTCGTGGAGCTTGGCAATCAGGTCGTTGGCGGTTTCGATGCCGACGGTCTTGAGCAGGTTGACGGTGCGCTTGTCGAGGCCGAGGTCGGTCATGGTTGGGTTGAAGG
>DAOUCZ010000178.1:0-35698 GCA_034431675.1 Anaerolineae bacterium
CCGGGGTGCTGATGAGGTGTGTGCCTTTGCCGTGCGCGCGCATCAGCCATGCCGCGCCGCGGATGGCCAGATTATCGGATTCGCTGCCGCCGCTGGTGAAGATGATTTCGGTGGGTTTGCAATTGAGGATTTGGGCGATGGTCTCGCGCGCGGTTTCGATGGCGGTTTCGGCTTTTCGCCCAAAGCTGTGCGAGGAAGATGAGTTGCCATAGATGTCGCTGAAATAGGGGGTCATGGCCTCGACGACGCGCGGATCGCACGGGGTAGAGGCGGAGTGATCGAGATAGATGGCGCGGCGTGCAGACATGACAAAAATCCCCTTTTTATCGATGAATCTGACCCGATTGTAAACCCGAAACGGACGGGATGTCAGGGCAATTTGCCCAATAGCGGGTTAGGGCGGTTTGCGGTAGAGTCTGACGTGTTGAACCGATAATCCACAAGCACGGGGGACACAACATCATGACAACGATTACCAAAATTCACGGGCGTGAGGTTCTCGATTCGCGCGGGAACCCGACGATTGAGGTGGAAGTGACGCTGAGCGATGGGGCGTTTGGGCGCGCTATTGTGCCCAGCGGCGCTTCGACCGGTGAGCATGTGGCGTTTGATCTGCGTGATGGCGACAGCTAGCGCTATGGTGGCAAGGGCGTACTGAAAGCGGTGGAGGCGGTGAACGGCGCGATTGCGGCGGCGTTGGTGGGGGCCAACCCGTTCAATCAGGTGGCGGTTGACCAGACGATGCTGGCGCTGGACGGCACTCCGACCAAGAGCAAGCTGGGCGCCAACGCGATTTTGGGCGTTTCGATGGCGGTGGCTCATGCAGCGGCGGCCAGCCGTGGTTTGCCGTTGTATGCGTATCTGGGCGGGGTGCATGCGCATGTGCTGCCCGTACCGATGATGAACATCATGAACGGCGGCAAACATGCCATTGGCAGCACCGACTTTCAGGAGTTCATGGTGATGCCGGTCGGCGCGGGGTCGTTCCGCGAGGCGCTGCAAATGGGCGTGGAGATTTATCATGCGCTGAAGAAGGTGCTGCACAAGAAGGGTCTGGCGACGACCGTGGGGGATGAGGGTGGTTTTGCCCCCAGCCTTGGCAGCAATCAGGCGGCGTTGGATGTGATTATGGAAGCGATTGCAGCGGCGGGGTATAAGGCTGGCGAGCAGGTCTTTATCGCGCTTGACCCGGCGACCTCGGAAATCTATAAGGATGGCAAGTATCACCTCGACATCGAGGGCAAGGTGTTGAGCGGTGAGGAGATGGTGGAGTTCTGGGCCGATTGGGTCGAGCGCTATCCGATCATTTCGCTGGAGGACGGGTTGGCTGAGAATGACTGGGCCAACTGGTCTCGGTTGGTGGCGCGCATTGGGCACAAGGTGCAGGTGGTTGGCGACGACCTGTTGGTGACCAATGTTGAGAAGGTGAAGCGGGCCATCAAGGAGAAGGCGGCCAATTCGCTGCTGTTTAAGGTGAACCAGATTGGCTCGCTGACCGAGGCGTTTGCGGCGGCGCAGATGAGCCAGCGGCATGGGATGACCGTGGTCACCAGCCACCGCAGCGGTGAGACCGAGGACAGCACGATTGCCGACCTTGCGGTGGCGATGAATGCCGGCCAGATTAAGACCGGCGCGCCGGCGCGCACCGACCGTGTGGCCAAGTACAATCAGCTGCTGCGCATCGAGGAGCAGCTGGGCAGTGCGGCCAAGTATGCGGGTCGTGCAGCGTTCCCGAATCTTGGCATGGCGCTGGATTGACGTTCGGCGCGTTATTCGTTTACAATCACGCTAGTGCCCCCGTAGCTCAGTGGATAGAGCAATTGCCTTCTAAGCAAGAGGCCGTAGGTTCGAATCCTACCGGGGGCGCTGGTGATTGCAAGAAAACGCGTGGTCTGTGCTATATGCACGGCCACGCTTTTTGATTGGGCAAAGAGGGAGAGGCACGCAGCTGGGCGTGTAGGGCGCTGATGCGCGGGTCGGGGTTGGGCTGATAGGCCAGATAGGCATCGAGCAGTTTGATGGCTTCGATGCGGCGCATCACAAGGGGTTGGCTGAGAAAACAAGCTGCGGCGAACACCAAATCAGGGTGGTGTGGGGCGTGTTTGAGGCCGGTTTGATAGAGATGATGAGCGCGCTCGAGCAGGGCGGGGGCGTGTGTGGGCGCCTTGAGATATTGTTCCACGGTGTGCGCTGCGACGGCCAGCACGGCCTCGACGTACCCTGCGAGGATGTCGCGGCGGCGGGTGACGATCCATTTCTCATCATGACCCTTGAGGAATGGGCCGCGATAGAGCGACAGTACACGCTCGTAATAGGGGATGGGGTTGGGGTTTTTGATGTCACGGGCCGCGATCAGTGCTTTGGCCCATTCAAAGACATCGTAATAGACCGAGACTCCTTCGGGCAGGCGGTAGCTGCCGCTTTGGTGCTGAAGCAGTTCCATACCCAGCGCGCGGTTGAGGCGGCGTTTGGTGACGTGAAAGACGTTGGTGGCCTGTGGGCTGTTGAGGTTGTTCCAGAAGGCGTGGTGAAAGTCTTTGCGGGTGATGATGCCGCGGTCGATGGCAAAGAACAGCAGCAGGCGGGGCAGGTGGCCTTCCCATTTGTCGATGTGCTGTCCGTTGAGGTAGACCAGCCCGGGTCCAAGTGCATGGATTTCGAGTTCTGCGGTGCTGGTGGGCGCGTCTGGTGTGGGGTGTTCGGTGAGGGTGCTGCCGTCATCGAAGATGATGACGTGGGTTTTGGCAATCAGGGTGACCCATGATTGCAAAAACCCACCGCGGCCGTGGATGAGCAGCAGGCAGTGCGGCGGCAGCTGAACGGCGAGGTCTTCGATGAACAGGCGGACTTCGGCGGCATTGTCAATCAGGTCAAAGTGGTCGAAGATGAGCAGCAGCGGCTTGTCGTTGATTTCTGCGAGGTCACGCAGCAGCCCATCCAATACGGCATCGCGAAAGGCGCTGCCGCCCTGTCGCCATTGCAGGTGGGCGGTGGAGGTGTGTCGCCCAAAGTGGGTGCTGGTGTTGAGAAAGGCTTGTGTGAAGTTGTCGATGAACGTATGCAGGTCGGCATCTTCGGGGTACAGCCCATAGTAGAGTGCGTTATACTGGGGATGATTTAGCAGGCGGGCGATCAAGGCGCTGCCGTAGCGGCTGTTGGGAGAAATCAACATCACGCGGGTGTTACGAGCATATTCTTGGAATTTTTCCAGAATCTCGTCTAATACAGCTCTGTACATTGTGGTGTTCTCTTGAAGCTGTGCTCATTTATTGAGATGTGCTGCAACCCGTGACGAAGCATTGAGCATGATTGTACTGAATAAACCGATTTTTGCTAAATCGAATCTTGAATTGACGATAATGGAATTGAAATAATGGCTGAATCTGAGCGTAAAATCGTCGCTGGGGCGGGGCGTCCGCTGGGTGTTTCGCTGGCGATCATCTTGTGTGCTGGGTTGTTTGCGGTGCTTCCGCTGGTTCAGTTGGGGATGAACGCACTGGTGTACGCGCGTTTGTCGAGCGTAGCGGATGTGACGTTGGTGATGCCCGATGGGTCGGTGGTGAATGCGATCGATGCGGGAGGGTTTGAGGGGTTAAATGATCCGTGGGCGTGGGTGGTTCAGGGCGTGGTGGCGCTGTGGGTGTTGGGCGTGTGTGTGATGGCGTGGCGGGGGCGTCCACGGGGTGCGCGCTGGTGGTTTACGGGGACGGTATTGGTGCTGGCGGGGCTGTCGGCTTATGTGACGCTGGCGCGAGTGTTGGCTGTGCCGGCGCTGACCGAGGGGTTTAGCTCGGCGGACGAGCTGACGTGGTGGGATGGTGTGCGGGGGGTTGGTTCGGTGGTGCTGCTGCCGCTGTATACGGTGTGGTATATGAACCGTGCCCCGGCGCGCGCATTTTTTGAGAGGGCTGCGCGGCGGGGCACGGTGGACGTGGCGGGGGATTAGCTGGTCTTTTGGCTGGCTTCGCGTTCCATACGGACGAGTTCGCGGCGCAGGGTTTTGCCGACGGCAGATTTGGGCAGTTCTTTGATGAAGGCGATGCGACGCGGCACAGAGTAAGGGGGCAGGTTTTTGGCCGCGAATTCGATCAGTTCTTGCTCTGTGACCGAGGTATTGGGCTGTAGGACGACCCATGCCTTGAGGGCTTCTTGCCCTTCGCGCTCGGGGTGAGGGATGGCGGCGACGCCGACTTCTAGGACGGCGGGGTGTTCTTTCAGCACCTTCTCGACGTTGTTGGGGTAGACGTTGAACCCGCCGATGAGGGCCATATCCTTTTTGCGATCGACGATATAGAAATAACCGTCTTCGTCCATTTTGGCGATGTCGCCGGTGTAGAGCCACGTTTTGCCGTCTTTTTGGCGCAGGACTTTGGCAGTTTCTTCGGGCATGTTGTGATAGCCGACCATGAGCTGTGGGCCGGCCATCAGCAGTTCACCGGCCTCGCCGACGGGCAGATCGGTTTCGCCGTCATCGAGGCTGACGATGCGCATGTCCATATCGGGAAGGGGGAGGCCGATAGAGCCTTCGCGGTTTTGGCCGCGCAGGGGGTTGACGTGTGTGGCGGTGGGGGCTTCGCTCATGCCAAAGCCTTCGAGCAGCTGCCCACCGCTGAGGCGTTCAAACTCTTGCTTGGTGGCGGGGGGCAGGGGGGCTGAGCCGCTGATGCAGGCGCGGATGGAGCGCAGGCTGATTTCGCCGTTTTTGACCTTGGGGTGGTTATTGATGGCGTTGTAGAGTGCGGGGACGCCGTGGAAGAGGGTGGGCTTGAACTTGGCGATGCAGTCTAGGACGTCGGCGATGTCGCGGGCGTTGGGGACGAGCACGATGGGCGCGCCGGTTTTGGCGGCCATGCTGAGGACGGCGACCATCCCAAAGACGTGGAAGAACGGGATTGCGCCAAGGAATATCTCTTGCTCACCCGGGATGCCGTCTACCGAGAGGAAGGCATCTTGCTGGAGCACATTGGCCACTAGGGCGGCGTGGGTGGCAACGGCGGCTTTGGAGACGCCGGTGGTGCCGCCGGTGTATTGGAACAGGCAGATGTCTTCGGGGGTGACGGTGACGTTGGGTTTGCGTCCGGCGTACTGTTTGAGGATGTCGGGCAGCCAGACGTCACCCTGCTGGAGCGATTCGACGAAGTGACCGTCCTTTTTCTCGCGCGCGAGGGTGAACAGCACCTTGGCCAGCGGGGGCAGATATTCTTTGACGTTGGTGACGATGATTTTCTTGACTTTGGTCTCTGCCCGGACGGACTGTGCGAGCTTGTAGAACAGGCTGAGGGAAATCACAAATTCAGCGCCGCAGTCATTGAGCTGGTTGCGCAGCATATCGGCGGGATAGGTAGGGTTGGCGGCGGCGATGACTCCGCCGGCTTTGAGCACCCCATAAAATGCCACGACGAAAGCGGCGCAGTTGGGCATCAGCAGCACGACGCGGTCACCTTTTTTGAGTCCCATATCGACGAGGGCGGCGGCGAGGGCGTCAGACTGCTGGTCGAGCTGGCTGAAGGTGAGGTTTTGCGCGACCCGCCCGAAGATGGGCAGGCGGGCGCTGGTGATGAGGGCGGGATTATTGGGGATGCGTTGGGCGGTTTGCCGCAGAAAATCATGCAGGCCAATGCGTGGATAGGTTAGGGTTTTGGGGGTATTGGGGTGGTAAAGTTTTGTCCATGGGCGTTCTGCGTAAGTAACCATTTTGACCTCATCTTGTGACAGCGCATTTAGTCGTAATACAGACACTGCTTTTTCTCTATAGTGCTGTTACGCAGAGTATAGGCCGAATCGATGTGCTGAACAACCCAATTTAGCCGATGCTTAGTCGAGTTATTCGGTGGGGGTGGTGCTGCTGACTGCTTGACGCCAGTGGTCAGGCAGGCGGGCGACTTGTCCATCGGCGGTGATGCAGATGTGTTTGGTTTGCCCTGTGACGTGCAGCTGGCCGGTGGCTTGGTCGGTGATTTCGTACCCCCATGTCAGGCCGCGGCTGCCGATGTCTTGTATCCATGTGCGGATGGTGAGGCGCTGACCGTAGACGGCGGGCTTGATGTAACGGGCGTTGACCTCTACGACGGCCAAAAACAGGCCTTCTTGTTCGAATTGGGCATAGTTGCTGCCGCGCTGGCGCATATAGTCACTGCGTCCTTCTTCAAAATAGACGATATAGCTGGCATGGTGGACGATGCGCATGGCGTCGGTTTCGGCATAGCGCACGTAAAAGCTAGTCTGTGAGACGTAGCGATCGGTTGGGGGCATGGTTCATCTCCAGTCGGTTAATGCGGCGTATAATTATATATCGTGCAGAAGAAGGTTTTGAGGTGTGAGCGATGGGTATGATCCGGGTGATGGTGTTGGTTCTGCTGCTTGTGGGGGTGATGGGAGCGTCGGGTGCGCAGGAGTCTGATCCGTTTGCGCCGTATGGCGACATCCCGTATGGCCGTGCCGAGGATGGGGCGTTTGTGCTGGGGGATGCGGATGCGCCGCTGACATTGGTGGAGTTTGGCGATTTTATGTGCCCACACTGCCAGCGTTATCACACCACGATGGCCCAGTTCATCCAGCTGTATGTGCGCACGGGGCGTGTCAAGCTGGAATACCGTTTATATCCGGTGGTGCATCCGGTGTATTCCACCTATACGGCGCAGCTGGCCGAGTGCGCAGACGAGCAGCTGTTGGGTGGGTTTTGGCCGGCATACGAGGTGTTGTATACGCTGGCCAAAGGCGGGCAGATTGGGCCGGACACTGCCGAGGTCTTGGCTGAGCGCCTAGGGATTAGCACCGAAAAACTAGATGTGTGTACGCAAACAGCTACCCAGCACGAGACGGATTTGGCAGTGGGTGAGGCTTTTGGCGTGAGTGGGACGCCGGCAGTGGCGTTTCGCAATCGGGCGGGAGAGCTGGGCTGGGGGGTGGTCAATGACCAAGTGTTGAACCGTGGCGGGCCGCCTTTGGAGCTGTTAAGCGCGATTGTCGAGGCCGAAGTGCCGGACGAGATGATTGTTGTGCCGTATTCGATGCTGGACAACCTGCTGATGATAGAGGGGTGTACTCCCCCATGCTGGCGCGGGATCGTGCCGGGTGAAACGCGGTCGGATGAGGCTAGCGCGGTGATTTATGGCAGCCGGCAGTTTTATGAGATTCAGGAGACGACCGCGCCGGAGTTTTCGCTGAGCTGGCGCAGTTTGGGCAGTGGGATTGAAGAGCCGAGCTTTTTGATTGCAGACCAAGCAGGTGTGATCGATGTGATTTCGGTTATTGCGCTGGCGCCGTTTTCGCTGGGGGATGTGATCGAGGCACAGGGTGAGCCGGAATATGCGGCGGCCTATCCGCTGAGTCAGGGCCGGCTGCTGCTAGAGCTGTATTATCCGCCCAAGGCGTTGGTGGTCTTTGCGTTGTCTGATCCCGCGGGGGTGTTTGGGGATGACAGCGCGGTGATTGGGGCATATTTTTTGACGCAGGGCCGCTCTAAAGACCTGCTGACGCGGCGTGTGCCAGTGGATTGGGCAGGGTATGAACAGGTGGAACAGTATCTGCGCTGAGGTGGGTTAGATTTTTGACATTGAAACAGCGCCGCGGCCCTCCCATTGAGCCGCGGCGCTGTTTTGTTGAGTGGTGACTGTCAGCGGGGGGTGTGGCGGCGGGTCAGTTCGGCACGCACATCATCCAGCGATAGGTCGAGTTCGGTGAGCAGCACCAGCAGGTGATACATCAGGTCGGCGGCTTCGCTAATTTGGCGCGGGGCGTCTTGCGAGAGGGCCGCGACCACGACTTCGACGGCTTCTTCGCCGACCTTTTGAGCGATGCGTGCGCGTCCGGCCTCGAACAGCGTGTTGGTATAACTGCCGGTGGCGGGGTTTTGCTTGCGTTCTTGGATCAGGGTTTGCAGGGTGTTTAGGATGTCGGTCATGGGGTTAGGCCTTGGGGGTGAATTCGCTGAGTTCGCGGTAGAAGCAGGTGGTTTGGCCGGTGTGGCAGGCAGGGCCGTTTGGCTGTACACGGACGAGCAGGGCATCGGCGTCACAATCCAGCGAGATGCTGACGATGTGTTGGGTGTGCCCGCTGGTTTCGCCTTTGTGCCACAGGGCTTGGCGGCTGCGACTCCAAAAGACAGTTTGGCCGATTTGGAGCGATTTTTGCAGCGATTCGGCGTTCATGTAGGCCAGCGTGAGGACTGCACCTGTTTCGGCATCTTGCACGATGACTGGGATGAGGCCATCTTTGTCCCAGCGGATGTCTTTCAGCGAGACGGTCTCTTTCATTGGTTTACTCCCATCCGGTCATGCGGGTGGGCACACCGCGTTGGTCTAGGTAGGTTTTGAGGTCGCCGATGCGCAGTTCGTTGAAGTGGAACAGTGAGGCGGCAAGGGCGGCATCGGCTTTGCCGGTGGTGAGGGCATCATAGAAGTCTGCGGGCTGACCTGCCCCGCCAGAGGCGATGACCGGAATGGTGACCGCTTCGGCGATGGCGCGCGTGAGTTCGAGGTCATAGCCGGCTTTGGTGCCGTCTCTGTCCATGGAGGTCAGCAGGATTTCGCCCGCGCCGCGCTGTTCGCATTCTTGTGCCCATTCGATGGCGTCTAGGCCGGTGGAGATGCGCCCGCCGTTGATATGGACGATCCAGCGGCCGTCGATGCGTTTGGGGTCGATGGCGACGACGATACACTGAGCGCCAAAGGCCCATGCGCCGGCGTTGATGAGGTCTGGGGTTTTGACGGCGGCGCTGTTGATGGAGACTTTATCAGCGCCGGCCAGCAAGGTGGCGCGGATGTCGTCGATGGTGCGGATGCCGCCGCCGACACAGAATGGGATAAACACGGTATCAGCGACACGGCGCACCATGTCGAGGGTGGTACTGCGCCCCTCGTGCGAGGCCCCGATGTCGAGAAAGACCAGTTCGTCTGCGCCTTCGCGGTCATAGACGGCGGCTTGTTCCACGGGGTCACCGGCATCGCGCAGGTTGACGAAATTGACCCCTTTGACCACGCGGCCTTCGTGGACATCGAGGCAGGGGATGATGCGTTTGGCGAGCATATGGCTTAAGCCTCCTTGGGTGGATTGGCTGCGGCGAGCGCTCGGGGTAGGCTGAGCGCGCCGGTATAGAGTGCCATGCCGATGATGGCGCCGGCCACGCTGCCGCTGTGGGCGAGGGTGGTGATTTCATCGAGGGTGGAGACGCCGCCAGAGGCAATCACCTGAAGGCCGGTTTCGCGCCCGAGTGCGATCGTGCCTTCGACGTTGGAGCCGCTCAGGCCGCCATCGCGTGACACATCGGTATATAGGGCGTGCTTGAGGCCGGCGGCGGCCATCTGCTGACCTAGGGCGGTGGCGGTGATGTCAGTGGTGGTTTGCCAACCGTGGGTGGTGATGAGGCCATTTCGCGAGTCGAGGCCGACGCAGATGGCCTCTGGGCCATACTGTGCCAGTGCCTGATAGACGAGGTCGGGGTTTTGGATGGCGACTGTGCCGAGCACGACGCGCGCTGCGCCGGCGGAGAGGGCGCGGGTGATGTCGGCCAGTGTGCGCAGCCCGCCGCCGAACTGTACGAATCCGCCAAGCCGTGCGATGCGCTCCATGACCGAGAGGTTATCGTTGGCTTGGGCGAAAGCGCCATCAAGGTTGACGACGTGAATCCATGATGCGCCGTAGTCTAGCCATGCCTGTGCGACCGAGACGGGGTCGGCACTGAAGACGGTTTGTTGGTCGGGGCGGCCTTCGCGCAGGCGCACGACTTGTCCGCCGCGCAGGTCGATGGCGGGATAGATAATCATGGGGCGAACACCTTTCCGGGCAAAGCGAGGTAGTTTTGTAGGATGCGCAGGCCGGTTTGTTGGCTTTTTTCGGGGTGGAACTGTACGCCATAGATATTATCACGCTGGATGGCAACGCAGAACGGGCTGCCATAAGTGACGGTGGCGGTGATGTCGGAGGGGTGGTCTGGCACGCAGTAGTAGCTGTGGACGAAATAGGCGTAGGGCTGTGGGGGCAGGCCTTCGAAGATGGGGGATGGACGGGTGATGTCGATATTGTTCCAGCCCATGTGCGGTACTTTGAGCGATGCGTTGTTCTCGAAGCGGGTGACTTTGCCCGGGAGGATGCCGAGGCCGGCGTGCGTGCCCATCTCGTCGCTGGTGTCAAACAAGAACTGCATCCCTAGGCAGATACCGAGATAGGGCGTGCCGGCGGCGGCGGCGCTGCGGATGGTTTGGACGAGGTTTTGGGTGTGGAGCTGCTGCATTCCTGCGCCGAATGCCCCGACACCCGGCAGGATGATTTTATCTGCGCCGATCAGGTCTTGTGGGGCGCGTGCGAGGTGGACGTCCTGCGCGCCGAGGTGGTTGAGGGCGTGCAGGACGCTGCGTAAATTACCTGCGCCATAGTCGATGACTGCCAGCATATCTCCTCCGGTGGATAGGCAAACAAAAACGCCCTGCTTGTCGGACAAGCGGGCGCGGGTGACGCGGTAAACGACAGACGCTCAGTCCAACAGCGGGGTGTGGGCTTGGGTGTGGTGATGGTGGATGGTCGTTATCGTCATCATACGGGTGAGTATAGCGGTGGGTCTGCGGGTTGTCAACCGATGTGGGTATGGGTAGAGTTGAACCAAACAGGAGCGTGATGAGATGGAACAGTTCATTATTAGGGGCGGCGTGCCGTTGAGCGGCACGGTAAGGCCGGGCGGCAATAAGAATGCCATTTTAAAGATGCTGCCGGCGTGTTTGCTGACCGATCAGCCGGTGACTTTGCATAATGTGCCGGATATTGCAGATGTGCGCGTGACGCTGGAGTTGATGCAGAAGCTGGGGGTACAGGTCGAAAAGCTTGGGCCAGACAGTGTGCGGGTACACGCGCGCGAGGTGAACGGTCATCAGCTGGATGTGGCGCTGGCGCAGCGGATTCGCACCAGTTTTGTGTTCGTTGGGCCGATGCTGAACCGGGTGGGTCAGATTGGTGTGCCGGTGCCCGGCGGGGATGTGATTGGGGAGCGGCGGTTGGATACGCACGTGGTGGCGCTGGAGAAATTGGGCGTGCGTGCCGAGTATGAGCATGGGATGTTTCGCCTGTGGGCGCCCAAAGGAGGGCTGATAGGCGCTAATATCCTGCTGCGCGAGGCCAGCGTGACGGCGACCGAGAACGCGGTGTTGGCGGCGGTGATGGCGCGCGGGACGACGGTGATTAACAATGCGGCCGGCGAGCCGCATGTGCAGAATTTGTGCGAGATGCTGAATGCGATGGGGGCAAAAATCACCGGTATTGGGTCTAACCGCTTGACGATTGAGGGGGTTGAGCGGTTGGGCGGGTGCGAGGTGACGGTGGGCGCGGATTTTATGGAGGTCGGGAGCTGGATTGGTGCTGCGGCGATGACCGGCGGTGCGCTGACGATTGAGAACGCCGACCCACAGGTGCTTGGGATGGTGGAACTGGTGTTTGGCAAGCTGGGGGTGTTGTGGGAGACGCGCGGCACGTCGGTGCATGTGCCGGCGGGTCAGGCTTTGACGGTTGAGCCGGATATTGGAGGGCGCGTGCCGGTGATTAAGGCTCAGCCGTGGCCGGGCTTTCCGCCCGACTTGATGAGCATCGCGATTGGGATTGCGACACAGAGCCGTGGTGCGGTGATGTTCCACGACTGGATGTATGAAAGCCGCTTGTTTTTTACGGATAAGCTGGTGCAGATGGGCGCGCGTATCACGTTGTGTGACCCGCATCGGGTATTGGTGCAAGGGCCGACCCAGCTTAAGGCGGTGCCGTTGGTCACGAGTCCCGACATCCGCGCGGGGATGGCGATTTTGTTGGCTGCGCTGTCTGCCGAGGGGGTGACGCGGATTGCCAACATCCATCAGATTGATCGTGGGTATGAGCGGGTGGAGCAAAAGCTGCACGCGCTGGGGGCAGATATTCAGCGCGTGCAGACGGATGGGTACAGTGAGCGGGTGATTGAGCCGGTGCTTTAGGGGTTGCCTGACCCGTTGGGGCGGACGATGGGGAAGCTGGAAGTGGAGGTAGAGGTTGGGCCGCTGGTGGTCGTGCCGGTCGGGTCGATTTGTTGGAGCAGGGTGCGGGCGCGCTCGGCCTCGATGGCGGCGCGGTCGCGCTCCATCTGCCACAGGCGGTTAATGCCGCCTTGGATAATGGGGAGTTCGTTCTGGATGGCTTGCAGGATTTTGACGTATTCGACGAACTCGTTGTCGTGTTTGCGCCAGACTTCGTCACTTGAGAGGGTGTAGTTTTGCCAGCGCTTTTGGTCTTCGGTGCGGTAGGTGTTCCATTCTTGCCGAAAGCGGTCTTCGGAGAGGCGCTGCATCTCGGCGACCTCGTTGATGCGGCGTTCTAGGCGTTCACCGATGCGGTGGAAGTCTTCGATGATTTGGCGCATGGCGCGGTAGGCTTCTGACCACGACTCGAAGCGCTGGATGTTTTGTTCCATGGCGCGGTCGTGTTCTTCGAACCGGCGGACGATGTTGGAGATTTCTTGGTCGCGGGTTTGGTTGAGGAGGGTTTGCTGGTCGATGAACTGTTGGATTTGCTCGCGCCGGTCGCGGTCAGAGGTGGCGATGTCTTGGATGCGGCGCTCGTTGCGGATGGACAGGTCTTCGATCAGGCTGATTTTGGGGCGGATGGAGTCGAGGTTGCGGCGCGATTCTTGCAGCTGTGTTTCTAGCTCGGTGATGCGGCGGGCGTCTTGGCGGCGCTGTTCCTCAAGATAGACGATGCGGCGTTCGGGGTCATCAAAGCGCTTATTGAGGTCGTCTAGCTTGAGCTGTAGGTCAGAGATGGTGCCGCTGAAGCGGTCGCGATCGGTTTGGAAGCCGTAGAGTTCCATGGTTTGGCGTCCGATACGCTCGGTTTTTTCCTCAACCTCGCGCAGGGTGCGCAGCAGCTGCTCGCGCTGGATTTCGCTGACGCGGACGGCCTCACGCTCGGCATTAAGGCGTTTGGCTTCGACGGTTTCGATCATCTGGCGCATTTCGCGGCGCAGCTGTTCGACCGAGTCGTTGGTTAAGGCAGAGGGGGCAAGCTCACTGCGCATCATCGATTGGTCGGATTCCATGCCATTGACGCGGCGCAGGAGCGAGTCGAGGGTGTCTTGCTGGCTGTGAAGGCGCTCTTCTAGCATCGAGATCGTTTGACGGTCTTTGCGGCGCTCCTCATCCAACCATTCGATGAGGCGTAGTGCTTGCTGGATGTCCATAAGTGTGTGGTGTCCGTGTGTTTCTTAGATTGATGACGAATTATAGCACATGGCGTAGAATCCTCGTGATGAGGGGTTAATGGTGTGATTGTGATAGGGGGAGAGGCGTGATGATTGTGAGCCGAGAGCAGCTGGAGCGCTATGAGCAAGAGCGCCTTGCGCCATATGGCCTAAAGAGTGGTGAGAGCCGGGGGCGTCTGCACCGCGAGGAAGAGCCGCGCTATCGTACGGCGTTTCAGCGCGATCGTGACCGGATTGTGCATTCGGCGGCCTTTCGGCGGCTGGAATATAAGACACAGGTGTTTGTGAATGAGGCGGGGGATTATTATCGCACGCGCTTGACGCACACGCTGGAGGTGGCGCAAATCGGGCGGACGGTGGCGCGGGCGCTGGGGGCTAATGAAGACCTTGTGGAGGCGATCTGCCTTGCACATGACCTTGGCCATGCGCCGTTTGGCCATGCGGGAGAGGATGCGCTGGACGCCTTGATGAAAGCAGAGGGGGGATTTAATCATAACGCGCAGTCGTTTCGCGTAGTCACGAGCCTGGAGCAGCGTTATCAGGGGTGGCAGGGCCTCAATCTGACGGTGGAGACGCTAGAGGGGATTGCCAAGCACGAGGCCGCCAAAGACTTAAGCGATTTGATGGGACTGAATCCCAAAACGCGCGGCAGCTTGGAAGCACAGATTGCCAACACCGTGGATGAGCTGGCGTACAGTGCACATGATTTGGATGATGGGCTGTTGTCTGGCTTGATACAACCTGCCCAATTAGAAGAGCTGGAGCTGTGGCGGCAGGTGGCAGAGCGCCTAAACTGGCGTGGCGGGGTGTTAGACGAGGTGACACGGCATCACATCATCCGCGAGTTGATTGGGATGCTGGTGGACGATTTGCTGACGACAACCGATGCGGCGATTGAGGCACTAAGGCCGACAGCGCCACAGGACATCACCATGCAGGCGCGTAATGTGGTGACATTTAGTGATGAGATGTGGGGAATGTCACGCCGGCTGAAGAAATTTTTGTACGCCAACATGTATTTTCACCCCAGCGTGATTGCGATGGCGCGGCGGGCTCATCGCATCATTGAGGGGCTGTTTAGGGGGTATATCGAAGAACCGCGTCAACTGCCGCGGGATTGGCAAGGGCGTATCGAGTCTAATGGTGTGCATCAGACGGTGGCGGATTATATTGCGTGTTTGACTGATCGGAGTGCCGCGGCGGAATATGAGCGAATGTACGTTCGTTGACGGTTTGCGATTATACTGTACAATGCGATGGATAAGGGATAGATAGAGGCAGCACCCCCAGATGTCGAACGAGACGATTTTGAATGGCCGCTACCTGCTGACGGCCCAACAAGGCAGCGGGGGCATGGCTGTAATCTACAAAGCCGTGGACAAGGCGCTGGGGCGTACAGTTGCCGTCAAGATTCTGCGTCCCAGTATGACCACTGACCCACAGTTTATCGTGCGGTTTCAGAACGAGGCGCGTGCCATCGCCAACCTGACGCATCCCAACATCGTCACGGTGCATGATGTGGGGATGCACAGCGACGGCAAGACCAACACCCACTATATTGTGATGGAGTTTGTGGATGGGTCTGACCTGAAGCGAATTATCCGCGATGCGGGTGGGACACCCCTGCCGCTGGAGATGGCGCTGCATTATGCCATCCAGATTTGCGCTGGTGTGGGGTTTGCGCATCGTGCCGGAATCGTCCACGCAGACGTAAAGCCGCAAAACGTGTTGGTCAGCACTGCTGACCAGATGATTAAGGTCACAGACTTCGGTATCGCGCAGGCGATGAGCGAGACACAGCCCAAGGAACGCGAGGCGGTGGTGTGGGGCAGCCCGCACTACTTCTCGCCAGAGCAGGCCAAGGGCGAGAAGCCGACGCCGGCATCGGACATTTATTCAATCGGCATCGTTTTGTTTGAGATGCTGACAGGGCGTTTGCCGTTTAACGGGACAACCCAACAAGAATTGGCGATGGCGCATGTGCGCGATATTCCGCCGCGCGTGAGCGAGTTTAACCGTGAAGTGCCGGAAGAACTGGTGAGCTTTGTGGCGCGCGCGCTGGACAAAGTGCCGGCGGCACGCTTTCGGGATGCGGCACAGCTGGGGCATTTGTTGATTAAGCTGCGTGAACATCTGCGGATTGCGCGGATGAGTTCGACCTATGCGCAGATGCCGCTGGATGTGCCGCAGACGCCGGCCAGCCCCCAGACTCCGCCGCCCCCTGCTGCACCGTCACAAGCGGCTAAGCCGGTGGAAACCCGCCAGAACACTGTGCCACCCCCACCACCGAGCGGGTCACCAGCAGGGCATCGGACTCCACCACCGATGCCGGCTAATCCACAGCAGATTTCGCGTCAGCAGCCGCCGGTGTCACCGCAGACGCCGCCCACTTCGGATGTGATGACGCAGCGACTGACGGCGTCACCAGACCCCTACAATGCGGGCACAGCGCCGACGTTGAGGCCGCAAGTGCCGCGTATGTCTCAGCCGGCATCACCGATGGTTGCGCCGCCGCAGCATCCGGTGAATGATGCGGGATTCTACAACAGCCGCCCGATGCCGCCTCAGCGTGAGCAGCGCCTGACAGCGGCCAGCCTATTCGATCCAGTCACGATTGCGCTGGCGTTGGTGGCGCTGGTATCGGTGGCCTGTCTAATTCCGCTGTACATCGCGGTGTTTCAGGCGCGGGGTTAAGCCCGATTGAATGAATAAAAAGAAGTGGGGGCATTCCCTTTATTCAGAGGGGTGATGCCCCACTTCTTTTTATCAGCGCGGCATGGCCTTGAGGGCGTTAAAGGCAGCGCGAGGAAGGCCATCTGGGCCGGTGAGGCTGAAGAAGCAGACTTCGGCGCGGGCGTCTGGCAGGGTGCACCCGTTGAGGTTATAGACAAACATTGGGCCGACATAGCCCAGTGATTGGCCGACGCCAAAAGCATCGGGGATATATTGTGCTTGTTCGAGCTGTGAGGTATAGGTGACATAGACGAAATCGTTGGAGGGGGTTGGGCTGCCTTCGGCGGTGCCCCATCCAAAGCGTGTGACCCACAGCGGGCGATTGTCGGCGTTGGCCTGTGCGATGGCGTGGTAGTCTTCTAGGGTGTCATAGAAGTAAAAGCTGCGGCTTTCGAAATGGGTGAGGACGCCTTCGGTGGCCTGACAGCAGCGCGAGTCGGGCGGGTTGGCAAAGCCCAGCGCGTGGACGGCGACCCCGTCGGCGGCTTCGGCGACGCCGATGTCGTAGAGGGCTTGCAGGTAGAGGCGGTCATTGAGGGCGTTGACGCCGTCATTAAAGCCGGTGGGGGCGAGGCCGGCGGTGATGATGAGCGCATTGGGGTCAGCGCTGCGGATGGCGCTTTGGGCCTGCGAGAACAGGTCGGCATAGCTGGCGGGAGAGATGCTGTGGATGTCGCTGAACCATTCACGGCGCAGGTTTGGTTCGTTCCACACCTGATAGGCGGTGATTCGCCCGACATAGCGTGCAGCAAGTGTGCCGGCAAACCGCCCAAAGACGGTGAAATCATCGGGTGGGCCGTCTTCGAGCTGGGCGCTGCGTGCCCATGCGGGGGTATTGTCGAGGGTGACGAGCAGTTTGATGCGGGCGTCGCTGAGGCCAAAAATGACGGTATCGAGGGCCGAAAAATCATATTGTTGGGGGGCGGGTTCTAGGCTGCGCCAGTCCAGTTCGATTTTGGCCCATTGGACATTGAGACTAATCACGTTTTGGACCAGCAAGGCGGGGTCTTGGCCTTGCAGCGCCAGTGTGATGCCGCGCCCATAACTCACGGCGTTGGGTGATGTGTCTGGGGGGGTGTTTGTGCTGCTAGTCACATTTGGTGTGGGGGTTGGGGCGACGTCGGTGGGGATAATCAGGCGCTGGCCGACGCGGATATTATCGGGGTTGCTGATGTTATTGGCGCGGGCGATGGCATTGACGGTGGTATTGTATTGTCGGGCGATGCGCAGGAGTGTGTCGCCCGGGCGGACGACATAGGTGATTTGAGGTTCTGGGGTTGCTGTGAGGTCTGATGCGGCGGGGGAGGCTGATGGGGTTGGCGTCAGCGCCTGCACGCTGAGGCTGCTGCCGGTCAGGCTTAGGCCGATGAGGAGTGCGCTAATCAGCAGGGATAAGGATGGTTTGGATCGGTTCATGGACTGCCCCCGGACATGCGGTGTAATAAACATTGATACAGGTCGTACGCCTTAAATTATACGCCGCTTATGATGAACGCCAAACGCAAGATGCGGGCGGTGTTATGGTGTTGGGGATGCGTTATACTTGGGCCTGAGCGGTGAAAGGGCGGAGATATTCATGCAGTTTTGGGGTACGACGGTGCGAAACGGTGCGTTGGTTGGCATCGGGTTGCTGAGTGCGCTGGCGGTTTATCTGGGCTTGAACGGCGAAATCACCCTAATTGGTGGGGTGTTGATTGTGTTGGGTGGTTTGGGACTGGGTGGGCTGGCGTGGTTTGGGGCGCAGGCTTCGGCGGTGATTGAACTGCTGGAAGAGAGTCAGTTGACCGAGGCCGAGGTGCAGCGCAAGCTGATGGATGCGCTGGTGGGCATGGAGTCGGCGCATTTTGCCACGTTGGGCGAAGGGCTGAACCTGAGTGCGGCGCGGGTGGCCGAGGCGCTGCGCGGATTGGTGGAACTGGGCTTATTTGCGGGCGGGGTGGCATGGGACAGCGAGATGGTCTATCCGCGCGAGGCCGGCTATTTGCGACGGGGGGGTGTTTGCGCGCACTGCGATGCGCCACTGCCGACCGTGTCTGTGCAGAACAGGGTGCAGTGTGGGGTGTGTGGTACGGTCTATGCCGACATCCAATTGCCCACTAACTGAGCATGTGCAGATGGCTTTTTCGGTGTACTCTTGAGGGTATGCGTTCATCAACCAGTAGTGGGGGAGCGGTGTGATGTCTTCGGATTTGTATCACAAGATTGTGTCTCAGCGTGGTAAGCTGGAAAACTTGGTTGCCAGCATCCCGGGGTTTAAGGGCTACCACGAGAAGCAGGCGCGGCGCACGGCAGACCGGATGCTGCGCGAGCATTTGTCTGCCGAGTTGGATCGGCGGATTGGGCGGTTTGAGCAAATTGAGCGGGATGTGCTGGATTTGCCGGGCGGTCTGATGAAGATGAATAATACACGCTCGGCCAAGACCCGTCTGCGCACGTATCGTGATCGGGTGTATACCGCTGCCCCGAAATATGATGGTATGTGGGCGCAGATTAAGATTGGCACCAAGGAATTGGACGAGATTTATGCCTTTGACGAGGCGCAGCTGCGTTATGTCGGGTTGATTGACGATCAGCTGGATGTGCTGGCGGCGGCGGTGGGCAAAGACGGTTTTGATGAGGCATTGCGCGGGTTTGTGGATGTGGTGCGCGAGGCGGACGACGCCTTTGACCTGCGGGATAATGTGATTAGCGGCTTTGAAGTGGAGGCGTAAAGCATCATGCGGATTATTGACGTTATTGATCATACCAATGTATTGGATGATGAGCTGGTCTATCGTGAGCCGCAGGACGGCAGTGGCGACTTTCGGTTTGGGTCGCAGCTGATTGTGGGCGAGAGCCAGTCGGCGATTTTTGTGCGGGCTGGGCAGGCGCTGGACGCCTTTGGCGCTGGTCGGCATACCCTGAGTGTGGCCAACCTGCCGATTTTGTCGGGATTGATTGGCTTGGCGACCAGCGGGCGCACCCCGTTTACGGCAGACGTGTACTTCGTCAACCAGAAGGATTTGCCGCAGGTGGGTTGGGGCACGTCTAAGCCGATTTACCTGAATGTGAAGACCGGTTTGGGGATTTTGCTGCTGCGCACGCATGGGGTGATGGAACTGCGCGTGACCGACCCGATGCGCTTTTTGAAGCAGTATGGCATTGGCAAGCCAATCACACGCCTGAAGGACATCAAGGAGCGCTTGCAGACGGTTTTGTTGGGCGAAATCAACCGGATTTTGCTCAACAGCGGGGTAGAGACGCTTGTCGATGCCAACCGGGTGTTGGAAGAAATTGAGGGTGCTGCGCTGGTGACGTTGAACGAGAAGTTCGATGCGCTGGGCCTTGAGATTAAGGCGTTTGAGGCCAACCCGTTTGATACGGTGACAGTGCCGATTGAAGAGCTGCGTGATATTGTGCCGCTGGATGTGTGGCTGAACGTGCTGGAGCGCAGCAAGCGATTGGACATTGGGATGGCGGCGGCGCAGAACGAAGGCATGGGCGGTGGTTTGGCCTCGGCTGGTGTCGGATTGGGCGTTGGGCAGGGGCTGGGCGCTGCGCTGAACCCTCAGGGTCAGAACAGCGAGCTTCAGGCCATGCAGCAGCAGATGATGATGATGCAGCAGATGATGATGCAGCAGATGATGCAAAATCAGCAGGGTGGGGCGTCACCGACGCCAGCGCCGGCAGCGGGTGCTGCTCCGGCCAACCCGCAAACCAAAGAAGAGATTCAGGCCTTGATTGATTCGCTGGACGCCAAGCTGGCGGCGGGTGAAATCAGTGAGGCGGTGTATCAACGGTTGGTGGCCAAGTGGGAAGAACGCCTGAAGGGGATGTAAGGTCTTCTGCGGCGGCGAATGGGCGTTGATAGACGCAAGAGATGAGCGCGACTGCCCGATGAGGGCAGTCGTGTTTTTGTGCTGATGTGATGGGATTGGGGATGAGAGAATGCGCGGCGAATGGGTGGCGTTTGACCTTGAGACGACTGGGTTAGATGCCCGTCTGGATGCAATCATCGAAATTGGTGCGGTGCGTTATCGCGGGGGGGAGGTGATTGACCGGTTTGAGACCCTTGTGAACCCGCGCCGTGCCATCCCCGAGCCGGTGACGGTGATTACCAGCATCACTAACGAGATGGTTGCCGGCCAACCGACGCTTGACGATGTTCTGCCGCAGTTTGTCGCGTTTGTGGGGGATGCGCCGGTGGTGGCGCATAATGCGTGGTTTGACGTTAATTTTATGCGGCAAAAAGGGGCGCTGAAGGCCAATGCGGTGGTCGATACGCTGGACTTGGCGATGGTGCTGCTGCCGCGTGCCGCGCGCTACAGCCTGACCAATCTGGTTACCGAGCAGGGGTTAGAGCCAGAGGACATCAACGATAAGCAGAGCCATCGTGCGCAGTATGATGCCGAGCAGGCGGCGCGGCTTTATTTGAAGCTGTGGGCGCGTATTTTGGCCCTGCCGCGCGATTTGCTGGCCGAGATTGTGCAGATGGGCCGGCTTTCGAAATGGTCGAGCACGGTGGTGTTTGCCGAGGCGCTGGAGACCCCGCGTGAAGCGGCGGCGGTGACACGCTCGGCCCGTGAGAGCTGGACTGGTGCGCCGTTGAGCGAGGCGGCATCCCTGACCCCGATTGATTTGGAGGCTGCGGCAGCTCTGCTCAGCCCGCAGGGGGCATTGGCACAGGCCTTACCAGCCTATGAGCACCGTCCGCAGCAAATCGAGATGTTGAAGGCGGTAAGCGAGGCGTTTAACCGTGGGCGTCATGCCTTGATTGAGGCGGGGACGGGGGTTGGCAAGACGCTGGCCTATTTGGTGCCGGCGGCGCTGTGGTCGCTGCAAAATGGGCGGCCTGTGGTGATTTCGACCAATACCATCAACTTGCAAGACCAACTGCTGCAAAAGGACATCCCGCTGCTTCAGGCGGCGTTGGGCCAGTCGGGGGTGCGAGCGGCGGTTTTGAAGGGGCGTTCGAATTATCTGTGCCTGAAGCAGTTTGAGATGCTGCGCCGGCGCGGCCCGCGTGATTCTGCCGAGATGGTGATGGCGGCCAAGCTGATGGTATGGATGCATGAGGGCGGCAGTGGTGACCGCGGTGAGCTGAGCCTGCGCTCTGGGCGTGAGGATGAGGCGTGGCGGCGTTTGAGCGCAGAGGAAGAACGCTGCACCGAGCATCGCTGCGAGGCGGCGACTGCGGGACGCTGTCCGCTGTATGTGGCGCGCCAGCAGGCCAAGGCGGCGCATTTGGTGATTGTGAACCATGCGCTGCTCATTGAGGATACTGGTCAAGAGCTGGGGTTTTTGCCGGCGGCCGGCGAGGTGGTGATTGACGAGGCGCACCATCTGGAAGAGGCGGTGACTCACAGCCTGTCGCAGCGGGTGGAATATGACAGCATTTATGCCCGTTTGCAGGCGTTGGGGGGCGTGAGCAGCGGCCTGCTGGGTGAGGTGATTCGTGCGGTGCAGTCGGCCTATATGAGCGATGATGCGGCGAAGTTGGAGTCGTTTGTGCAGGTGTTGGGCGAGGCGGTGCTGTATATGGCACGCCCGCTGCAAGGGTTTTTTGCTGGTCTGGAGGCGCTGCTGAACGAGATAACGCCGGCAAACTCGAATGAGGCAACCTTTGGGGTGCGGGTTTTGCCGTCTCATCGTAATCGGCAGGCCTTTGGACATTTGCAAGCGGCGTGGGGCGATTTGAACGCTTATTTTGAGGCGGTGGTTAAGCAGTCTGGTGCGTTGGTGCGCAAGCTGCGCCAGATGAGCGCTAAAGCCAGCGTGTTTGAGCCGGTGTATCTGAGCTTGAACGGCGCGGTTTCACACCTTGAAGAGGCCTATGCGCTGCTGTTGGCCTTTGTGGACGCTAGCGATAAGAATATGGCGTATTGGCTGACGGTGGGGAATGATCGGCAAGGGCCTGTCACTTTGCACGCCGCGCCGATAACGGTGGGTGCAATAGTGCGGCAGCGCTTGTGGGAGCGGCGGCGGTCGGTGGTGCTAACCAGCGCGACGCTGCGGACGGGCGAGGATGATGACAGCGCATATCTGCGAGACCGCCTTGGGCTTTTGGACGCGGATGAGCTGGTGGTGGGGTCGCCGTTTGATTATGCCAAGTCGGTGCTGCTGTTTTTGCCCACAGACGGGCCAGCAATGGAGGCCAAGGAGGCATATCAACGGGCGCTGGAGCGGGTGATATTGGAGCTGACGGTGGCGTTGGATGGGCGGGTGCTGGGGTTGTTTACCAGTTATACGCACCTGCGGCAGACCACGCATAACCTGACGGCGCGGATGGCTGCGGGCGGGTATCGGATGTATTCGCAGAGTGATGGCAGCAGTCGGCAGCTGCTGTTGGACGGGTTTTTGAACACGGACAAGGCGGTGTTGCTGGGGACGCGGTCGTTTTGGGAGGGGGTGGATGTGCCGGGTGACAAGCTGAGCGCGTTGGTGATTGCGCGTTTGCCGTTTGGGGTGCCCAATGACCCGTTGGTGGCCTCTCGGATGGAGCAGTATCAGGACTCGTTTAATCAGTATCAGGTGCCAGAGGCGATTATCACGTTTCGGCAGGGGTTTGGGCGGTTGATTCGTTCGGCCTCGGATCGGGGGGTGGTGGTGGTGATGGACAATCGGCTGACGGCTAAGCAGTATGGGGCACAGTTTTTGGGCGCACTGCCCGACTGCACGACGGTGCGTGCGCCGTTGGCGACGCTGCGTGAGCATGTGGCGCGCTGGCTGCCAACGCTGGCTAAACCGTGAGGGATAGGGGGAGTCGTCGGTTGAAAAAACAGCGATTCTGAGGTATAGTTTAGAACATCTGCGCTTAGTTGAGGCTGCACATGAACGATCAAATTGAACCAAAGGCCGCCGCTGTTCCGGCTTATGATGAGAGCAGTATTCAGGGCTTAAGCCCGATGGAGCACGTCCGTACCCGCCCGGGGATGTATGTGGGCGGCAAGGATGCGCGGGCGCTGCATCACCTTGTGTATGAGGTGGTGGATAACTCGATTGACGAGGCGCTGGCGGGGCGCTGCGACCACATCCGCGTGACGTTGTATGATGATAACTGGGTGTCGGTTGCCGATAATGGTGCGGGTATTCCGGTGGGCAAGCATCCCAAGATGGGGATTTCGACACTGACAGCGGTCATGACTCAGATCGGCACAGGCGGCAAGTTTGAGCGTAGTGCTTATAAGGTGAGTGGCGGCTTGCACGGTGTGGGTGTCTCGGCGGTCAATGCGCTGTCGGAGGAGTTGATCAGCGAGATTTACCGTGATGGGTATTTGTGGCGACAGAAATATCAGCGCGGTCAGCCGGTCACCGACGTTGAGCGTGTGCGTCCGCTGGAGCCGGGTGAGGGGACGGGGACGGTGCAGACCTTCCGCCCTGACTACACCATCATGGAGCCGAATGAGTTTAAGTTTGAGACTCTGCGTGACCGCTTCCGCGAAATGGCTTTTGTCACGCGCAAGGTGACGATTACGCTGCGTGATGAGCGGGTGAAGCCGATACCGCGTGAGGTCACGTTTTATTTTGAGGGTGGGCTGGCGTCGTTTGTCAGCTATATGAACCGCAACCGTGATGTGCTGCATGGGCCGGTGTATGCCAACCGCGAGGTTGAGTTTTCGGGGGATCACGGGGTATATACGGTGGGCGTGGAGGTGGCGTTGCAGTATAACGACACCGCTAATGTGGTGGAACTGGCGTTTGCCAATACCATCGGGACGCCGGACGGCGGCTCTCACCTGACGGGGATGCGTTCGGCGATTACCAGTGTGATTAACCGTTATGCGCGCAAGATGGAGTTCTTGAAGGAGAAAGACCAGAACTTCTCTGGCACAGACACACTGGAGGGGTTGACGGCGATTGTGAGTGTGAAGCACCCCGACCCGTCGTTTGAGAGTCAGACGAAGGTGAAGCTGCTGAACCCCGAGGTGCAGGGGGCGGTTTCGCAGGTGGTCAGCGAGGCGCTGCTGGACTTTTTGGAGAACAACCCGCGCGAGGCGCGCAAAATCATCGATAAGTGCATGACCAGCAAGCGTGCGCGTGAGGCGGCCAAGAAGGCGCGTGACCTTGTGCGCAGCGGCCCTAGCTTGCTGGAATCCAGCACGCTGCCGGGCAAGCTGGCGGACTGTTCGAAGCATGGCGCGGACGCCGAGTTGTACATCGTGGAAGGTGACAGCGCAGGTGGTACGGCCAAGCAGGGGCGCGACCGGCATTTTCAGGCGATTTTGCCACTGCGCGGTAAAATCCTGAACACCGAGCGTGCTCGGCTGGACAAGATGTTGGACAACAACGAGGTGAAGTCGTTGATTGCGGCGTTGGGGACGGGCATCAGCGACGATTTTCAGGTGGAGAAGCTGCGTTATGGGCGTGTGATTATCATGACCGACGCGGACGTAGACGGCAGTCACATCCGCACGCTGCTGCTGACGTTCTTCTTCCGTCATATGCGCCCGTTGATTGAGAGGGGGCATTTGTACATTGCCCAGCCGCCGATTTACCGCCTGAAGAACGGCAAGGAGATTGTGTATCTGTATAACGAGGCCGGCGTGTCGGAGGCCGACCTGCTGAACAAGGCGCTGGTCAAGTATAAGCATCCAGAGCGGTTGCAGGTGCAGCGGTATAAGGGTCTGGGAGAGATGAACGCTGATCAGCTGTGGGAAACCACCATGAACCCCGAGGCGCGCACGCTGCTGCAAGTGACGATTGAGGATGCGGCGGATGCGGATAATGTGTTTGATATGCTGATGGGGAGCGCGGTGCCGCCTCGCCGGCGTTTCATCCAGACCCACGCCAAGCGGGTGCGCAACCTTGACATCTAGGGATGGGTAGGCGGGTCTTGAGAAAGGCGCTGGGGGGTTCTGGCGCCTTTTTTTGTTGGTTCTGTACACCCTGCATAATTTGGTGATTTTAGACACGTGCGATTATGGGTTATCGCCTGATGTGAGGGTGTTTTTTGGTGACTTTTACTAACTTTTGTCTGTATTGCTGTAAAGCTGATGGGGGAATTTTGGTAGAGTTGACCAATAGCAGGCTGTGATGGGCATGATACCCTTGCAACTGTACGCGATTTGTCACATGGAAGGCCTAACATGACCACCCCGCTGCGTGATTTCCTCGAAATCCCCTACGATCAACTCGAAGAAATGAACCTTGAGGCCAAGGCTGAGCGCTCTGCGCGCACCCCGATGGATACGCTGCGTGAAAAGCGCACGAAGTATCTGGCGGACGAAAAGCGCATCAAGGCCGTGACGGTGTGCTTCACCGACCTTGAGGGTCGCTTGCACATGCTGGACTACGACAAGAAGTTTTTGTTGAAATCTGCTGACAACCTGACGTTCGATGGCTCATCGATCCGTGGTTTCTCGGCACAGTCGGAGTCTGACCTGCGCCTTGGCATTGACTGGTCGGCGTTCTATTGGCTGCCGTCGGACGTGTTTGGGCCGGGCAAGGTGCTGGTGTTTGGCGAGGTGCTGGAGAGTGATGGCTCGCCGTATGCGGGTGACCTGCGCTCGGTGCTGAAGCGCTACACCGAGGACAAATTTAAGTCGGACGGGTATGTGTTTAATGCCTCGAACGAAATCGAGGGCTTCCTGTTCCGTGGTCGTCATGCCGAGCAGGCGTATGCTGCCAAGGGCGGCTTTGAGTTTGTGACCAGCGGTGGGTATTATCACTCGCTGCCGGGCGACCCGCTGCGCACATTCATCGACACCGCTGCTGAGGTGCAGCGTGCGATGGGCTTCCAGAACGAGAAGGATCACCCCGAAGTTGCGCCGTCGCAGTTCGAGATGAACTATTCGTATGCCGAGGCCTCGATTGCTGCTGACCAGATTCAGCTGTATAAGCTGCTGTGCCGTCAGGTGGCGGCCCGTTTGGACAGCACGGCCAGCTTCTTGCCCAAGCCGGTGACGGGCATCAACGGCAGCGGGATGCACACCAACATGTCGATTAGCAAGGACGGCAAGAACCTGTTCTATGATGCCGAGGGCAAGGACAATCTGTCGCCGTTTGCGTGGGATTATCTGAACCGCATCTTGAACCACGGGCTGGAGCTGTGCTTGATTTTGAACAGCAGCGTCAACTCGTATCGCCGCCTTGACCCGCACTATGAAGCCCCGAACCAGCTGAAGGCCTCGGCCAAGGATCGCGGCAGTGTGGTGCGTATCCCGATCGGCAACAGCCGTTCGGCGCGTGTGGAAGTGCGTGCGGTGGCGCCGGATGCCAACCCGTATCTGGCCATCTATGCGCTGATTCGCACCGGCCTAGAAGGCCAGCTGCCATCGGCGGCCAAGCTGAAGAAGGCCATCACCCTGCCAGACAACATCTACGATGCGATTGAAGACTTTGAGGCCAGCGCGTTGGTCAAGAAGATTATGACGCCGGAAGTGGCGGCCAAGTTCGCGGCCCTCAAGCGCGGCGCGGCTGACCGTTCGCCGCGCGTGCTTGGCACGCTGATTAAGGCCTCGGAGATTCAGTATCACCACGAGGTGTACAATCAGCAGCTGTGGAGCCAGTTCTAATCCACTGGCAGCAAAGCAAATGAGGACTAAAAAAGGCTGGCGCAGACGATGCGCCAGCTTTTTGTATGTCTATGGTTTTTTAGCGGTGCTGGCCGGTGGTCATCAGCAGGTGGGTGGCGTAGCCGGCAATCAAGCCCCAGAACGGTGCGCCGATGCCCAGCAGGGTGAAGTTGCCGGCGGTGCACAGAAAGGCGATCACGGCGGCGTCGCGGGCCTGCGGCTTTTCCATGGCGCCGGCCAGCGAGTTTGCGATGATGCCGCTGAGTGAGAGGCCGGCGATGGTGGAGACGAATACGGCGGGGAAGGCGGCAAATAGGCTGACGACAGCTGCGCCGAACACCCCAAAGAGCACATGCCAAGCCCCAGAGGCCACCGCGCTGGCATAGCGTTTGTCGGGGTCAGGCTGGGCATCTGGGCTGACCACGATGGCGGCAGTGAGCGCGCCGAGGTTTGTGCCGTGCCCGCCGAAGAACGCCAAGATCACCGACATCAGGCCGGTGAAGGTCAGGATGCCGTTGATGGGTGGCGTGTAATGATTGGCGCGCAGGACGGCTTCGCCGGGGGCGTACTGCGAGCTGAGCGATAGGGCGACCACTGGAAGGGAGAGGCTGAAGAAGGCATTGAGCGACCATGTGGGCAGGGTGAATACGGGCTGGGTGATGGCCAATTGTATCTGGCTGGTTTGCATTTGGCCGGTGGCAGCTGCGATGGCAGCACCGATGCCGATGGCGCCGAGCGCCGGAGCGCGGAAACGTGCACGTTTGAGCAGGAAGAACGCCGCGACCATCGAGATAATCATGAGCGGGTTATAGGGGGCATCTCCGATGGCGTTGAAGATGCCGAGGCCGAAACGCAGCAGGACACCGGCCAGCACCGCAGACACGACGGTTGGGGGGATGGCGCTCATGACGCGGGCGAACAGCCCGCTAACGCCCAGCAGGATGATGAGCAGAGCGGCGATGATGTAAGCCCCGATGGCCTCTGATAGGGTGAATTGGGCGAGGCTGGTCACCAACAGGGCTGAGCCGGCCGTGTTATGCGGGGTGATGATGGGTTGGCGATAGGCCAACGAGAACAGGATGCTGCCGATGCCGTTTCCCAATACAACTGCCCACACCCAAGACGCGGTCTGTTCTGGGGTGAGGTTACCCGCTGCACCGGCCTGTAGGATGATGAGGACAGGGCCGGTATATGAAATCATACAGACGACAAAGCCAGCGGTGATGCCGGATAAGGTGATGGATTTGGGCAGGTCGCGCAGGTTGCGCAGAAAATTGGCCGGGGTGGGGGCGGTGTAGCCGGTGTGGGTTGGGACTGCTGCGTCCACAGGGTGTCCTATCTTTGCGGTTCGGACGAAATGTGTAAACGTATTCTTATCAAAGACGTAAACTAAAACAAGGTGCGTCGCTCACCTTGTTTTAGCCTTTTTGATATTAAGTATGTTGTAAGTAGGGGTGCTGGGTTGATTGGAACTGTTGATGTGATGACGTTCAGCCGGCCCAGAAGTCATAGCTGAACAGGAAGGCGTTCATGGCCAACAGCAGGACGCTGAAGACCGTCCAAGAACGCTCAAAAACAGAGGAACGGGACAGACGCCCCAGCATTACCCACAGGGTGGGGACGGCCAGAACGTAGCGGAAGGCACTTTGGGTGCCTGTCCATCCGCTCGTGAGGGGGACAAGCAGCGACACAAAGCCGAACAGGGCCAGCATGGGATAGCGGCGTGCCACGGTCAGCAGGCTGATGACGGCCAGCACGATTGCCCCGAGGTTGAGGGCAACCCAGAAGGCGGTTTCGGGGTAGTTTTGTGCGCGCTGAAAGATTTGCTGCCATGCGTCGATGGTGCGGGGCAGGTCTAGGAGCTTGTTGCCAAACCATTCGACTTCGACGATTTCGAAGGGATGGCCGTTGGTCAGGCGGAAGATGCCATAGGCCACCAGCGGCAAGGCGATGAATGGGGCTTGAAGCCACAGACGGCGTTTGTCGCTGTCGCTGCGCAGATAGAGCATCAGCCATGCGAGGCCAAGGGGCACAATGAGTGTACCGCCGACGGCGCGCGTCCATGTGGCGAGCATGGCGAGGATGGCGGCGGGGATGATGTGCCCACGCCGGACGAGGGCGAGGCTTGCGAAGGCGAGGCCGACGAAGAACCCCTCGGTATAGACGGTGGAGAAGAAGAACGAGGAGGGAAAAATCAGCAGCATGAATGCGGTGCGGATGCCGCCGTCTTCGCCAAGCTCGTCGCGGGTGAGGTCGTAGAGCGCGACCATAGCGCCGAGCGTTCCTAGCAGAGAGAGGAGGACGCCGGCGAGGGTATAGGTGGCGACGGGGGTGAGGCCCAAGAGGCCAAGCGGTGCGCCGAGCGCGCGCATGGCGAAGGGGTAGAGTGGGAAGAACGCATAGCTTTTGCTGAAGGTTTCGCCGTTGACGGTGACGGTGGAGATGTCGGGGTCGTCATAGCCGGTGTTGGCGATGGCGAGGTAATACTCACTGTCCCATGCCACTTGGCTGTTCAGGAAGGGGTCGAGCAGGTAGGGGTTATCATCGAGGCTGTTGCGGCGGGTCTCGTTGGCCGTCCAGACCAGTGCTTCATCGGCACGAGCGGGGACATAGCGCGAGGACGCCATCGTCATATAGGCGACGATGACCACAGACCAGATGAACCAGAGTAAGGCGATGGCCCTGAGACTGCGAGCGGGCATGGGATACCTTATGGGGCGGACTGCGGCGCTTCGTAGCGCGCAATATAGTCTTGGTACAGGCGGTAGGCGTGGAAAGCCGGTTCTTCGTAGTATTGTTCGGGCGTGATGTCTAGGTTCACGGTGCGCACAGCCGGTTTGACGGTGGGTTGGGTTGCGGCAAACTGCCGGATGACCTCGGCATGGGGCTTGAGCGTGCCGTCTGGGCGAACCAGCCCAAAGTGGCGTTCGTGCTTTGCCCCGTTGGGGTCGCAAGGGGGGACATTCCACAGTTCTTCGGCGTAATCGGCATAGCACCACAGCAGAGCGCCGGGCGACCCGACCTCAACCAGTTTGGGCAGCACAGCGCCGACATAATCGGCAAGGGCTTGTTCGCTGGCCATGAACTGGGTGCGCTGCCATCCGCGATAGCTTTCCCATTCCCACACTTGTGTATCTTGGCCTTGGGGCGCGGTGCATCCGCCCCACTCTTCGGCGAGGCATGGCTTGCCGGCAAGGCCGGAGACCAGCGCGCACAGATAGGGGACGAAGTCGGGGTCGAGGTTGTGGCGTGCCCATGGGGCATACATGGGGTAGCCGTGCATGACCGCGATGTCGGTTTCGGCGAAGACCTTATCGACGTTGAGGCCGTTGTCGTTCATCAGGCTGTCGGCATGTAGGCCGCAGGTGACATCGTGGTGGGGGTCGATTTCTTTGATGACCGAGCGCATCTCGCGCACCCATTCGCGTCCGGCTTGCGCGCTGTGGGGATGGGCGAACAGGTCTGGCTCGTTGCCCAGATTCCACATCCAGATGGCCTCATGGTCTTTATAGGTGCTGACCACGGTTTTGAGCAGCAGGCGTGAGGCGTCGAGGGCTTCGGCGTCGTGGAACATGTTGCGGTATTGGCTGTTGACGATTTTGCCGCCGCTCATCACCTGCCAGACGTGGGGCGAGGCGGGGGGCGCGTTGGGGTCAAGCAGCCATGAGGGTGACCAGTTTGGGCCGCTCATGTGGCCGGTGAAGAAGGTGACATCGAGCTTGAGACCGTGTTGGGCGGCGATGTCGCAGACCGTGCCGAAATCGCGGAGGCGTTCTGGTGAGACGCTGGTGCTGGTGGGCTGCCAGTCGTCCCAGAGCAGGAATAGGCGCACCACACTCATGCCGATGCTGGCGATGGTCTCGAATTCTTGGCGGACTTCGTCGGCCTCGAAGTTTTTCCACCAGTACATGGCTTTGCGACGTGGCCAATAGTTGACGCCGAGCAAAAAGGGCTGAGTCATGGATATGCCTCGTTGTTAGGGGTTGGATGCAGGTAGGACATAGACGGTCATCGATTGGCCGGGAATGCTGAGCGTTGAGCCATCGGTGATGTCTTGCGGGTCGATCTGGGTGGCCTTGTGTTCGGCGTCGAAGCGCCAGACTTCGGCAGGGCCGGCAGGGGTGAACCCGTTGAGTAACAAGGTAGGGGTGGCTTCATCCGGGCCGAGATTGATGACCATCAGGGTGAGTGTGCCATCTTCGCGCTTGGCGGCATAGATGGTGACATCGGGGGTGGTAGAGGTGGCGTCGTATAGTTCTGTGCCAAAGTGGCGGTACATGTAGTAGGTGTAGGCGGTCGGGCGGATGTCGTAGCTGCCCAGCAGACCCCAACCGCGGTTAGAGCTGCCTTGCACATCCCAATAGGCCACGATTTCGACCTGATTGCGGATGAGGCGTCCGAGGGTATCGCCCAACCATAGGGCGTTATAAAACGAGTCGAGCGAGGCGGGCAGGCCGATGCTGTTGGCCGAGTTGGAGTTAACCTCGGTGACGGCGATCGGGATGTCGCGTCCTGTGACATCGCGGATGATGCGGCGGAGGTTGGGGATGGCGATGTCCCATTCGTCGTTGATGTTGCGTAGGCTGTCGGTATTGGCGCCGCTGTTGAGGCCGAGGCCCGGGTAAGGATAGCGGTGGATGGCGACATAGCCCAGTAGGTCGCCGTTGGCGCGCAGAAAGTCTTGCAGCCAGTCATTGCCTTGTGCGTCGAGGGCAGAGCCGCCGAGCGAGGGGGGTAGATATTCAATTTGGCCGTCCTCGTAGTTGAGGACGACGTATTGGGTGATGTCTGGGCCGACAAAGATGATGTCGGGATCGACCTCGCGCATGGCTTCGGCGATGGCGCGCCATTGGGTGGCGAGGTCTTGGGTGGTGTAGGTTTCGGCACCCATTAGGGCGACGAATAGGTTGGGTTCGTTGCCGATACTCCAGTATTTGATGTTGTAGTTTTTGGTGATGTTGGCATAGCGAACGATTTCTGCCGCACCTTCGGGGGTACCGCCCAGCAGGCGGACGGATAGGGCGGGTTCTGCGCCGACGATGCGGCTTTGCAGCACAAACAGGTCGATGATGTTGTTGCGCAGATCGACGATGTCGGTGTCCTCGCCGCCGAAGCGCATATAGCGCAGGCCGAGGGCTTTGGCCTGTTCCATCAGGGCTTGCGGGATGACGGAATACAGGTTCATGTTTGAACCGTAGACATAGGGGCTGATTGGCCCGAGGGAGGTGCTGGCATCGACCGACAGGGTGTTATCGGGCTGGTCTTGTGCGCTGATGGGGAGGATAAGAGCTAGGAGCGCGATGAGCAGGATAAGGTGTTTTGACATGTGATTTTCCGAGTATTTGTTGGCATTGTAGGCAATAAAAACGCTAGGGCTGTGCCGTCTGGCGGCTCAGTCCAAAGATGGGGGGTGGGATGATGAAAAAGTGTGGGTCTATCGGGGCGATGAAGGTATCAACCCCGATAGATGGATGGCGTGGTGGGTGGGCTATTTGTCTACGCCGGTGATGACCACGCCGCGCATGAAGATTTTCTGGGCGAAGATGAAAATCAGCAGCGGGAGCACCATGGCCATCAGCGAGGTGGCTTGGATGAGCTCGGGACGTGGGCCGTATTGGAAGTTGAAGACCTGTACGCCGACCGAGATTGGGACGAGTTCTGGCTTGCCCAGCAGGTAAATGAGCGGGCCAAAGTAGTCATTCCATGCAAAGATGAAGTGGAACAGCCCGACCGAGATGATGGCTGGCCACGACTGCGGGATGATGACGCTGAGCAGGACGCGGAACGGGCCTGCGCCGTCAATCATGGCGGCTTCATCGAGTTCGCGCGGGAGGGTCATGAAGAACTGCCGCAGCAGGAACACGTTGTAAGCATTGGCGAAGAAGTGTGGGACGGTGAGGGGCAGCCAAGTGCCTGTCCAGCCGATGCTGGCAAAGAAGGCATAGGTGGGGATGAGGGTGACTTGGCTGGGCAGGATGATGGTGCCAATCAGGATGATGAACAGCACATTTTTGCCCGGGATGGGGAAGCGTGCGAAGGCGTAGGCGACACAGATGCTGGAGAGCAGTGTGCCGACCATGCCGACCACGGCGATGGTGAGGGTGTTGAAGAACAGGCGTGGGAAGTTGATGAGACGCCATGCTTCTTCAAAATTCTCAAAATGCGGGTCAAACTCGTAGACCACGTTAAGGGTGCGCCATGCGCCGTTCCATGTGATTAGGCCGGCTTCGGGGTTGGCGGGGTCGATAAACTCACTGCTTTGGCGGCCTTTGTTGACGAGTGCCCATTGGTGGATGACTCCATCTTCGCCGGGGACTTCGTAGATTTCGTAGGATTTTCCTTCGTAGTCGAAGGTGGCGGGGGAGAGCGGCAGGATGTTGTTATCGGTGTTGCCGCTAATTTGGTTGGCGCTTTTGATGGAGATGAGGGCCATGTTGCCAAACGGCATCAGGTAGACGATGGCGAAAATGAGCGCCACCATGGTGAACATGGCGCGTATGGCAAATTTGCGCAGCTCGACACTGTAGGCTGGCGAGGTGTTGACCGCCTTGGCATAGCTGGGTTGCTCTTGGGTCACTGCGGCCATCGTTTATTCTCCACTGGCGTAATAGACCCACCGGCGGGACGTGCCGAACAGGCCGATGGTGAGGATGAGTGCGATGATGAAGATGAACCATGCCTGAGTGGAGCCATAGCCCATATCGAAGAAGGTGAAGGCGGTTTTGTACAGGTGCATATTGAAGAAGTAGGCGGCGTTGTTGGGGTTGCCTGTGCCGCGTGTGACGACGTAGGGGACAACAAAGTACTGCATGATGCCGATGACGGAGAGCACGAGGTTATAGAAAATAACTGGTGAAATCATCGGCAGGGTGATGTTGCGGAATTTGGTGATTGGGCCTGCGCCGTCGACTTCGGCAGCCTCGTAAAGTTCGGTGGGGACGCCTTGCATGGTGGCGAGCATGGTGAGCATGGCGTTGCCCACGCCCCAGAAGCCCATCAGCAGAAAGGCGAAGAGGATGGTGCTTTCGTCTTGCAGCCAATTGGGTGGGTTTTGGAAGCCGATGGCGCGCAGCATGCGGTTGAGCCAGCCGGTTTGGCCGTTCAGGAAGGCTTGCCAGATGAAGATGGAGGAGATGGCGGGAACCATGTAGGGCATGTAATAGAGGGGGCGCCACAAGGTTTTGCCAAAAAGATATTTCGAATTGAGAAGAGCGGCCATCAACAGCGGGAGGATGATGCCGACGGGCACGGCGATGATGGCGAATTTGATGGTGACTTGTAGGGCGTTTATCGCGATCGGGTCGTTAAAAAGTTTAATCCAGTTGTCGAGGCCGATGAATTTGATCGGTTCTTTGCTGGAGAGGGAGAACTGTGTGAAGGTGAAGACGAAAGAGACAAAAATGGGGACGGCTGTAAAAATGGTGAAGCCGATAATCCACGGCGAAAGGAAAATCCAGCCCCAGATGCGCTGCTGACGAGCGAGGTCACTGCGGCGCACCTTAGTGATTTGGGCCTGCTTGGTGAGCGGGGCCGCGCGAGATTGGTCGGCTGCGGACATCTTCAATACTCCTAAAACCAAAAAGTGGGCGTGCGACGACGCGAGGTAATGGGTGGTGACCGATGGGCGGGGAAAGCTCCCCCGCCCGTCGGTGATTGCGGTGATTGTTGGTGGATTACTTCGGCGCGCCGACGATGGCTTGCAGGTCAGACTGCAAGCGGTCGATTTCGGCGTTCAGGTCGATGGAGATGCCGCCATCGCTGCCCAACAGCGACAGGAACTGGAATTCGCGGTCGTAGGCCTGCGAGTAGTTGGGCACGTTCGACTCGTGGTGGAGGGTGCCGGGGTTGGCATAGGCCAAGCTGGCAGCGGCGACCGACCAGTCGATGTCCATCGGGTAGCGGTTGCTGATCGATTCGACCCAAGCGTCCTGAGCGGCGGGCAGCGCGGGGAAGGCGCCGTAGGCGGTGGCCAGCATCGGGGCGGCTTCGGTCACCAGATAGGTGAGAACCTTGAAGGCGGCGTCCTTGTTGGCCGAGGCTTCGACGATGCGGAAGGTGTCGGCGTCCATGGCCACGTGCTGCTCACCATCGAAGGAAGCGGGGACGGGCGCGATGTTCCAGTTGAACTTGCCGACGCTGTTGTCGAGGCAGCAGGTGTACCACAGCGGTACGATCGAGATGGCGAGGTTGCCCGAGGCGAAACCGTTGGGCTGGAGCACTTCGCTGGCTTCATAGGTGGCGTTGGGGGTCACGTGGTCAACCCAGATGCGATCCCAGTACCACTGGCTGGCGGCGCGCCATTCTTCGGGGATATTGATAGTGTTGGTTTCGGCGTCATAGTAGGACGACGGTTGCAGGTTGGTCCAGATCAGGCGGATACGTGCCCACTGGAAGTTGACGCCGAACTGTTCGATGGCGGTCGGGTCGAAGTCGGGGCTGGTGGCGTCGTTGCCGTTGGCATCGACGGTCAGGATCTTGGCGATTTCGGCCACGGTGTCATAGTTCCAAGGCACTTCCTCGCCATCGAGGATGTACGGGGCGCCGAATTCCGAGGGCGGGTATTCGAGGCCGGCTTCGTCGAACAGGTCGACGTTATAGTAAGTAATGGCCGGATACACGGCGAACGGCAGGCCGCCGAGGCCGCCGCTCTCGGTGCGATACAGCTCGACCAGCGCGGGGTCGAAGACGCTGAGGTCATAGCCAGCGTTCTCGATCAGCGGCTCGATGTCGGCCCACTGGTCGGCGAACGAGTTGGAGCCGGCCACGCCGACCGGCCCGACGATGTCCGGCGGGGTGCCGGCGGCCAGCAGGGTGCTGAGGGTGTCACGGGCGGTTTCGTTGCTGGCGGCGATGCTCAGCACCAGCTCGATTTCGTCTTGGCTGGCGTTGAAGGCGGCGACCACCTGCTCTTGGATGGCGATTTGCTCGGAGTTGCTGCCAGTGCCGAGACCGACGAACCAAGTGATGGTCGTCTTCTGGGCAGACACCGGCATGACCGCACCGATGACCAAAGCAAAGACAAGAACCATCATGACGCTGAAGAGAGACTTTCTTGACATCATTTTCTTCCTTCTACTAAAAGCGGATAGCATGGCTGAAAAGAGCTTTTTTAGAGGTTGACTGCCTCATGCTCGGCGAAAACCACACCTCCTTCACCTCTCCGACCCGTTTATTGAGAGATGCAAGATGGGTTTTCTTTTTCAACCGTGTTCAACTATACTGGGAGCGCTCCCATAAGTCAATAGTTAAACATTAGAGGCTTGAATTT
>DAOUCZ010000179.1:0-6309 GCA_034431675.1 Anaerolineae bacterium
TTGAACGATCCGTGAAGCGGACTGTGAGAGGGGCTGTGCCTGAGGTTGGGCTGTATTCAAATGAAGCCGTAGGCGGATTAACGAATACATCGATAACCTGTGAAACGTTGGACTGTCCACCGGGGCCGGAGACTGTTAAGCGTACTTCGTATTCTCCTGCACCACGAAAGACGTGTGTAGGGTTCTGTTCGGCACTGCTGCTGCCATCGCCGAAGCTCCAGTTATAGTTCGAGATTTGGCCTGTCGAGCGATTGGTAAAGCGAACAACCAGCGGCGATTCACCAGATGAACGATCAGCCGTAAATGCTGCGATTGGGCGCGGGATAGACGGTGTGTTGGTTGGAATGGGCGTGGGGGCAGCATTTTGCACACGCAGATTGTTCACCACGGTCTGAGGGGTGCTGCCGTCACGCAGGTAAACCCGCAAGCGCAGCTGATAAATACCATCAGGGATGGTGTTGGTTGTCCAAATGCCAAGGACACCGTTTAGGACAGGGGCTGTGCGAGCACCGCCAATCGGATACCACAGATTGCTGGGGTTCGGATCAGGGCCATATTCCACCACGTATTGCAAGAAATTGGGGTGAATGGCCGAACCGAGAACCTGTACGTTTTGGGCAATGACATTGCCCGGGATAGGCGAGAGTATGACAATACTGATGGTTGAGGGGGTCGCTGTCGGGATAATCGGAAAAGAAGTGGGCTGTAAGAACCCGATGGAGGTGGGGGGCACCACTTGTGTAAACAGCGGAAGGGCTGTGACAGCCGAAGTTGCCCCCGGAGTACCTTGCTGTTGGGGAGTGGGACTGCTGGTGGGCAGTGCCGTGAGTTCGATGGTCTGCTCTGGCTCACTGGTCAGATTGCAGCCACCAAGGATGACTGCTAATGCCAAGAGCATTAGCCCGATAGTAATACGCAACGTTTTCATAGGTGTGCTCCTGTTATGAACAGCGAGACCAAGTCCACCTTTAATGATACCTGATACAACGCCGGATGCCTGTGCCAAAGAGGCGACGTTTTGCCTACCGTTTCCTGATGCATAATTGCGGCAGTTTGTGTTAAGTAGCGGTATGATAAGAGAAGCTGAACCTTCCATTGGGGAATATCTATTGGAATCTCGTCCAAGCTCACCGAAACCGTGGCCTATTCGCCAGACAGTGGCCTTTGCCACCTATACGTTCTGGGCGATGTCGATCGTTTTGATGTTATTGGCTTATTTTGTGCTGCCACAGCTGCGTGATCCGGCTCATTTAGCGCTGTATATCGCAGTGATAGGGGCGCTGTATGTCTCGATTACGGGTGGGGAGAGCAACCGCCTACGTCGGGCCGAGCAACTTGCAGAAGAAAAGGCCAAGGCGGCACAGCGAGATAGCGCACAGGCACAGGAATACATCGAGCGGCTGACGATGCTCAGTCAAATCATTGGTTCTCTAGGGGGCACCTTAGTCACAGACACCGTCCTTGAGCATTTGATTTCGTCAGCATCTGTATTGAGCCGCGCCGATGGCTTTGCGGTTTATTTGCAGACTGATAATCGTCTGAATTTATCGCTGTCGGTGGGGTTGGGGGATGATTTCTTGCTTAGGGCGCCACCGCCACTTTCTGATCATCATGTGGATGGTGAGCCTATTTTTCTGGCCGATTTGGGGGCAGATTTAAGGGGAACGCCATTTCGGGCCATCGGATTACAGCAGCGATTTCAGAGTATGTTAGAGCTGCCTATGAGCACCGGTGGAGAGCTTATCGGTGTATTGAGCTTGTTTTATGCACGTCAACCTGATTTAACTGCCGGCAGGTTAGAAGTGCTGCGCATTTTTGCCATGCAGTCTGCGCAGGCATTGGCCAGTGCACGTTTATATCTTGAGGCCATACAAGCGTATCAACAGCGTGGTGAGCGCTTACTGACGCTGACATGGCTGAGCCGCACCTTATCAAGCTCTGTAGATGTCGAATCGATGTCTGAGCAGGTCATTGATGTGCTGCTGTTGGCCTCCGAAGGCGAAATCGGCCTAATTTTGCTGCTGGAGGAATATAACCAGCTGGAGGCCTTGCAGGCCGTGGCGCAGCGTGGCTTAAATAGTAAGCCCTCTGACACTTTGCAGCTGGCGGCCTATATTCGGCGTGTGTTGGGTGATCGACAGCAGTCAGTGGTGATTTATCGTGAAAATAGCGAGGCAGAGTTTCTATCTCTCAGTTCACACAGCCAGACTATTTTGATTTGCCCCATGATTCAGGGTGGGCTTTTGTTTGGGGTGGTGTGGTTAGAGTCTGCATCGGGCAATGCGTTTAATGCAGAAACCATCCAGTTTATCGAGCAGATTATCCACCAATCGCTGATTGTGCTGGAAAATGCGCGTTTGTTTCAGCGTATTGAGCGTGACCGTAATCGACTGGCGGCGCTGCTTGACACGATGGATGAAGCCATCATGATGGTCGATAAACAAGGACGCATCTCGATCGCCAACCCCCGAATCCGCATGATTGGAGTCGAACCAGAAGCCATTATTGGAGAGCAGTATACAGATGTTATCCGACGGGTCGATGTGAATTTGGCGACCCGCTGCGGCTTCGACTCGCTGGAAGAGGCTGACGCTGTTTTGATTGACGTTCAGAACGGACAGTTTAACTATCAACCATTGGAATACACGCTGCCCTTGCCAACTGGAATGCGGCGTATTGAACGAAAGATCGTCCCAATCCACAACAATGATAACGACGAGATCATCGGGGTGATGCTGGTCTTTTATGATCGGACGATGCAGTATGAGGTCGATCGCTCTCGCGAGGAACTCACCAATATGATCGTCCATGATTTACGCAGCCCGCTGATGACCATCACGACATCGCTAAAAGTTATACAAACGACTGTGCCCAAAGACGCGCCATATTGGCCGTTTTTGAATGAGACCGTCGAAACCAGCAATTGGGCAGCCCGTAAGCTGACTAATCGTGTCAATTCGATACTGGATATTGCCAAGATGCGCAGCGGCAGTATTCAGCTGAAACGCGAGAAAACTTTGCTGGACGCGCTGGTACGGGTGGTGATGCGTGATTTTGAAATGCCGGCCCGTGAGATGCAGGTGAGCTGTGTTTACGAAGCCGATGAACCGCTTTGGATCGATGTGGATGCGGACAAGATTGAACGGGTATTGATGAACTTGGTGGACAATGCGCTGAAATACACCCCTACAGGCGGGCAGGTGCGTATCCGTGCTTGTCGAGCGGCCCAACAAGGCGGACAGGCCTTTGTGCAAATCGAAGTGTTAGACGAGGGGCCCGGCGTTCCAGAGGAATATCGCGCGCGTTTGTTTGACCGCTTCTTTCAGGTGGTCGATCGTCAAGCACAGCGTGGAGGCGTTGGATTAGGCCTGACATTCTGTAAATTGGTTGTCGATGCCCACGGCGGAAAAATCTGGGTAGAAGATCGAATGGAAAATGGGATGAGAGTACGTGGAAGTGTTTTTGCTTTGACGCTGCCGGCTTTTTCGGGCATGATGAAAGAGCAGTGATGGTGATTCATAGCGAAAGGGGAAGTCCTTATGCGTGTTTTAATTGTGGATGATGAGCCGGGTATCTGTGATGCGCTCGCTGCACGTTTGATGGGGGATGGGTTAGAGGTAATCACTCGAAACAACGGCGCTGATGCGTTGGTCGCCTTTGAAGCGTGGTCGCCTGATTTGATCGTTCTAGACATCATCATGCCGGGGGCATTGAGCGGCCTTGATGTCTGCCGGCAGATACGCGAGACCTCGGATGTGCCGGTCATTATGATGTCTGCACAGGCCATCACCGAGGAAGACATTGTCGAGGGGTTAGAAGCCGGCGCAGATGAATATCTGGTGAAGCCAGTGCGGTTGAAGGAATTTGCCGCACGTGTGAATGCCATTTTGCGGCGCAATGCACCATCGTCTGTGGAATATGATGACGGGTATCTGAGCATAGACCCGCAGCGCCGGCATGTGCGGGTGATGGGCAAACGGGTGCATTTGACACCGACAGAATTTAAGCTGCTGATGGTGCTTCTAGAGAGTTCTGGTCGTGTCGTTACCCAACGGGACTTATTAGAGCAGGTGTGGGGGCACGAGTATGTGGATGATAAATATTATCCACGGGTATATGTCAGCCAGCTGCGCCGTAAAATCGAGCCTGATGCTGCCCGCCCGACGTATATCCTGACCGAACACAGGGTTGGTTATCGCTTCGAGAAGCAGCCCAGCAAGAAGAATACCGTCATCAGCTAACAGGACAGCACAGCAGCATTGCCATGATCTTCGAAACCGGCTTACTCAGCGTTCTGTTCGACAGCCTGAACCTTGCGCTGTCTTTTGTGTTTTTGATGCTGCTGTTGTGGCACGATTGGCGCAAACGTCAAACACAAATCCTGACGCTGTTCTTGTTGATGCTGGTGGGCTGGAACGTTGGCATGATTATGGCCCGCGGCGCCGTACTGTCGGGCGTACAGAGTGGCGTTTTGTTCATTGGGATTGCGCTGGTAGAGGGCGGTATCGCCGCGGCTAATGTGGCGGTTTATGCGTTTATTTCTTCACTAACTGGCAGTAGGTCACCGCGCATTTTTACGGTGGCCTATTTGTCGATCGCGTTGGTGGTCGTGCTGCGCTTGATGCTGAGCAGCTGGGTGATGCAAACAGAAACTTTAGAAACCTCGGCAGTGCCACGCATCGGCTATCTCAGTACCATGTTTTATGTGCTATATACCGGCGCGACACTTTATGCGCTGTATGCCCAGCGTCGGCGCATCACCAATGGATTTGTGCGTTTGGGATGTGTCTTGTTTGCTGCCGGTCAGTTTTTTAGCCTATTGAACAGTGATGTGGGTATTACTAATCTTTCGACCAATGCCATCACGTTGGGGGCACTGCTAATTGTGCTGAGTCTGGTTGAGACCGAGATGATTAGGCCGTTGGCGGAGCGCTCCAGACAGGTAGAAACCCTTCATCACGTCAATCAAGAGATTGTAGGCCAACCTCAACTGCTAAAAGTGCTGGACGAAATCGCCAAACGGGCCATTGAGTGGGTGAATGGTGATGCGGGTGGGGTATTTCTGTTGCAAGGAGACCAACTGGTTTTTGCGGTTGCTCACAACATGCCAGAAAGCTATCTGGGCCTGCACCTGCCCGTTGAGCATGGGGTCGCCGGCCAAACTGTGCGGACGGGTCGTTCGCAGTATATCGAGGCTTATCACATCGATTGGAAAGGTGTGCCAGATTTTCCGCACGCCAAGCTGGCATTTGGCTCAGTTATCGCAGTACCGATTACCTCTAAGGATGTTACTTATGGGGTTTTGATTGCAGTGACGGGCAAGCAGGGACGGCTTTTGCGTCGAGATGATGTGTATCGACTAGAGCTGCTGGCACCACAGGCCGCCCTGACACTGGGCTATGCATCGCTTTTGGACATTAAAACCGCGCTGGCCGAAAAAATCGAAGAGAGCCGGCTTCAGCTTGAGACATTGTTATTCAGCACCGAGAGTCCGGTGATTGCCATTGACCGTAAGATGCATCTCATCTTTGCCAACCCAGCGGCCTATGAGGTGATTGGGTTGGGCGAGAGTGTGGTGGGAGACAACATCACGACCAAGCTGCCATTACATCTTTTTATGGATGATTGGCGTGAGATTGTGCGGGGACTGAATCGCGATAACAGCGTTATCTTTGAAGTCACGCTGGGAAAGCGGATTTATCAATGCCATCTGGCTCGTTTGGGACGCCTAAAGATGGGCGGCTGGGTGGCTGTGCTCAATGATGTGACACAGCTCAAAGAGCTTGATCGCATGAAGGGCGAAATGATTCGCATGGTCAGTCACGATCTCAAAAATCCGCTGATGTCGGCGATGCTGCAAATTGACCTGATGCGCTATCGCAATCACGATCACCCAGACGATACCATCGATCAGATGGAGCGTCAGTTAGAACGCATGGATCGCATCATCAGAGGGGTTTTGGATGTCGAAAGACTGCGCAGCGGCTCTTTGAAACTCTCACCGGCATATGCCGGTCCAATCGTGGAGAAAGCTGTTGATGATTTACGGCGGTTGGCGCAGGACTCTGGTGTAGAAGTCTCGCACGAGGTTGATCATACTGCTGCGATTTTATGCGATGAAGCACAGGCCGAGCGCGCTGTTTCCAATCTGGTAGAAAATGCCATCAAATTCACGCCAAGGGGCGGCAGTGTCACCGTTCGTATGGCTGTGCAGGAAGAGCATGTCATTGTGATGGTTCGTGATAGCGGCATTGGCATCCCCGCAGACATTCAGCCTTTGGTTTTTCAGCGCTTTTTTCGGGGGAGGCA
>DAOUCZ010000180.1:0-27766 GCA_034431675.1 Anaerolineae bacterium
TGCCGTGCAGGCGCGGTATTCGTTGGTATAGGTTTGGGCGTCGGTGAGCGCCGCTGCCAAATCGGTTTGACCGCCGCTAGCAACGTATTCATCCATGGCGCGCAGCAGCCAGTAGCTCTCACCAAAGCCAAACTGAAGCTGCCCGACCGTGATGGTGTTGGGACTGTCGAGCAGGGCGGCAAACTCGGTGAAGAACTGTGCGGTCGATTCCCCGTTTTGGGCGATAACGGCGGGGTTGTTCAGCTGCGAGCGATAGGCAGGCATCCCGCCGACCACATCGAGGCGCTTGGCCACCGCGCTCAAAAAGCGGTAACAGGCGTCTACATGGGCGGTGCGGCTGCCGATATAGCCGGCAATGGTGGCATAGCTGACCCCGTTGAGGGTGATGCCGCGCGGGTAGGCCACGATGCGAGTGGTATCCTGTTGGTTCTGGCCAGACGGTCCACCCAACTGGATGATGAACGCACCCCCACCGCCAAAACCCAGTCCGCCAAAAGCACTCACCGTTGTCGGGCTGATTGCTGCGCCGCTTTGGCCAAACCCGATGCCGCGGCCCATCCCCGCCAGTGCCTGATAGCTGATTTGGCCGCCTACGGCGAGGTCGAGCAGCTGCTGTAGGGCGTTGATGGTGGCTGGGTCGGCATAGTTGATGGTGGTTGGGGTGGTGCGGGTGTCCAGTGGGTTGCCGCCGTAAGCCGCCGCCAGCAGCATCAGATAGGTCGTGTTCATCCCCCCGGGGACAAAAGCTGACTCGCCGGTGGAGGCGGTAATCTGGCGTAGGGCGTCCTCGAACTGGCTGACCGTCCAGCCGTTTTGCGGTTCTGGCACGCCGGCGCGCGCAAACACCTCGGGGTTATAGCGCAGCGCCTCGGGCGAGATGGTGAGCGGATAGGCCCATGTTTGGCCGTCGCGCTGTTGGCCGGCCAATATCCCGCCCAGCACATCATTGGGATTAAAGCTGGCGTCACTTTGCAGCAGGGGATCGAGCGCGCGAATCTGGCTGAGGTCGGGGTTGTTGCTTAGGCCGTCGGTGGTGATGAAGCAGTCGTACTGTTCATTCATCTCGGATAGGTTGGTGGGTATCGTGCCCTCGATATAGACAGCACCAACTTGTGGGTCTGCGTCGGCGAATGCGTCGGCGATAGCGTCCCAGTCCGATTGATTGGGCAGGGGCGAAATTACTGAGCCGATGCCGACTCGCAGCGCAATCTCGCCGGCGGCCAGCTGCACCTGACTGCGCGGCGTGTTGACCACGATCGGAGTGCTGCGGCGGGCATCGGCGGCTTGCAAGCGCTGGAGTTCGGCCAATTCCTGCTCTTGCAGCAGATTTTCGGTGACTGCGCCGCTCACGACGCTGTTGGCGAGGCTGGTTAAGCTGTCGGTAAAGTGCAGGTCACGCATTGGGCGGGCAGAAGGGTAAGCGCTGTCGATGACGGTCTGAGCTGCCGGTGCCAGCTGGTTGTTAGGGCCGCCCAGCACCATGCCGCGCCGTCCGCCGCCTGCTGCACTGTCGATGACGTTGACTGTACTGCGCGCGGGCTGCATACCGGTGAAGACGCTGACGGCCTCAGGGCTGTTGGTGAGGTATTTCAGCAGACGATAGGCTGCTTCGGGATGGCGCGTGCCCGCGCTGATGGCAAAGCCCTGCGCGTTGATGATGCCGCCGCCGGGCAAGGGGGCAGCCATCGCGCCGCCGCCAGCCATAAATCCTGCAAAGGCACTGCGTCCGATGACCAGCGGTGTTCCTTCGCTGTTAGGGCCGCCAAAGCGCACGGTAGCGCCGCCTTCTTGCGCCACTGAGTCAAAGTAGCCGCCGCTGTACAGCTCTGCCAAGGCATTGACCACCTCAGCGGCGGATGCGCTGGTCAGGTCGGGGGTGGCAGGCAAGACACTGTCGTCGCGCAGGTCTTGTCCATTGAAGGCCAAGAACACCGGCCCGAACCCTTCAAAGGCGTCGAAAGCCCGCTTGCTAAGCTGACCTGCCGCGTCGAACTCGCTCAGGGCGCGGATGGCGTTGGCCCAATCGTGTACCGTCCACGAAGCGGAGGGATAGGCGAGGCCGGCGGCATCAAACGCGGCGGGCTGATAAAACATCATGATGATGTCTGTGGCGACAGGCAGTGCCCACAGCCCGTTATCCCAGCGGAAGGAATCGAGCACGCCGGTGTAGAATTCACCGGCATTAAAAGTCGGATCGGTGCTGACCAGCGGCTGAAGGTCGAGCACATAGCCGGCGCGGGTATAGGTGGGGGTTAGGGTTCGGTCTGCCAACACCAAATCGGCTTTGCTGAAGGTGGCTGCCGCCGAGTCGAGGTCTGCCTCGACATCATTGCTGGCGGGCAGGCCGCCAAAGCCGTCTGCGATCACAATCTCGACACGGATGTCGGGATTGTCTGCCTCGAAGGCGGGCAGGATGCTCTCGGCGAAGAGGTCGCGATAGAACTGAGGGATGGCGATCTGTAGGACAGTCTCGGTGCTCTGGGCGCTGATGGGTAAGCCTAGGCTCAGTATCAGCGCGATGAAAAGGGCAAAAGGCCAGCGTCGCAGCATAACTCCGTCACCTCCGTGATGTTTGCGTGCGAAAGATGCAACGTCATCAGTGTGGAGGATGCGGGTTTCGATGCGGTTTCAGATCGATTACGGTTTGGTAATCGGGCGGGGTGGATGGATGGGCAGATGCACCTCAAAGCAGGTGCATCCGGCGCGGGAGAGCACCTCGATACGGCCCTGATGCGCCCGTATGATGGCATCGGTGATGGCGAGGCCGAGGCCGCTGCCGGGATAGGTATTGGTGTTGCTGCCCCGATAGAACCGCCCGAAGACGTGTGGCAGTTCTGCCGGTGGGATGCCGATGCCGTTGTCGGTGATGCGGATGATAACATGCTGGGGGGTATGGCCGGCGTGCAGGATGATTCTGCCGCCATCAGGGGTGAACTTGAGGGCGTTATCCAGCAGATTGGCGATGGCGCGCTGGAGCTGTGCGGCGCTGCCGTGTTTCAGGGGGAGCAGCAGAGGGTCAAGCTGGAGTTCAAAGGCGATGTCGCGCTGCTCGGCGCGTGACGCATAAACCTCGCCCAGTGTGCCCAGCAGAACACTCAGGTCTAGCGGCGTGCTTTGGCCCTGCCAGAACAGCGCTGGCGACTCAAGGCGCGATAGGTCAAGCAGGTCATCGCACAGGCTCTCTAGGCGATGGGCTTGACGCAAAGCGTGCTGCACCTGCTGCGGCTGAGGGTTTTGGCGCAGCATCTCTAGGTCGGTACGCAGCGCGGTGAGTGGGGTATGCAGCTCGTGCGCGGCATCGGCAACAAAGCGGCGCAAGGCGGCGATGGTGCCCTCGACTTGTCCTGCCATGGTGTTGAACGCTTCTGCCAGCTGGCCCAGCTCGTCAGCCCGCTGAATATCGGTGCGCACCCAGTATTCGCCGGCGGCCATGTTGTTTGCAGCGGCCTTCAGCTGATTGAGTGGGTGGGTGATGCGCGTGCTGACCCCATATCCGACCCCTGCCGCCAGCACCACCGCAACAGCGCCAGCTACCCACGCCCCACGTGCCACACTGTCTACGATTTCGCTGCCGATGGCTGGGCTGGCCGAGACGCGCAGAAAGCCACCGCTATTCTGTGTGCCGCGCGGGCCGATGCTGGTCATCACCACTTGCGAAGAGCGTGGTATTTCCATCACAAATGGCAGTCGCTGACCGGCATCTACGGTGAATTGTGCTGGGGTGGCATTGGCCAGTTCTGCTGGAGACAGCATCGGCAGGGGGATGGTTTGACCTGAGGCAGGGGGGGTAACTGCGGCCAGCAGCACGTCGTCAGATGAAGAGGTTTGCCCATTGGGTGGGACGGCGGTTGGCATAAATACCACTGCACCGCTGGCATCAATCCCCAGCGCAGGGGCACTAGAGACAGCGATTGGTGTCGCGGTGGCTGTGATTTCGCTGCCGCCGGCAAACAAGGCAGCGGGGTTAAAAAATGATTGGATGCCGTTGGGAGGGCGGCGCAGGGGTCTGCTGGCCAGTGCCACGGTCAGGGTATGTGGCACACCGGTATCGGCCAGCACGTTCAGGTCGGCGTCCAACAGCTCTATCCGCACATCAAAGATGGCGCTGAGGCCGGGCAGTTCGGGCGGGATGGTCTCGGAGGTGATTTGCACAATATTCCGCCGCAAAAACACGTCTTCGATGATGCTGGCGGTGCGGGCCAGCTGGATTTCTTCGAGGTTGGCGTAATGGTCGCGCAGCAGGTTAATCAGTACTGTACTGAGCGCCATGGCGGCCAATAGGGCAATCAGGGCATAGCTGAGCGGGAGCTGCCAGCGAATCAGCTGTATCGAACGTAGAGGGTCGGGGGATGGTTGCATGGCAGGTGACCTGTCCGATATGATGGGATGAGCTTTTTTTCAACCATAGACCCAACTGAGTCGAAACGTCAAGATGATGCGCCTGTTGATTGTGGAAGATGATGCCGATGTCGCTCATGCCCTGCGCGAGGCCCTGACGCAGGACGGTTACATCGTCCACTGGGAGTCAACGGGCCAAGGCGGGATTGCCTATGCACGGGATTATGCCCCGCATCTGGTGGTGCTGGATGTGCGTCTGCCGGACGTGTCGGGGTTTGATGTGTGCAGCACCCTGCGGCGGATGAAGCTGCGCCTGCCGATTTTGATGTTGACCGCCCGCCGCGAAGAGGTCGATAAGGTGGTTGGGCTGGAGGTTGGCGCGGATGATTATGTGACCAAGCCATTTGGCCTGAGTGAACTGCGTTCGCGCATCAGGGCGCTGCTGCGCCGCAGTTACGGCGAGCTGGCCGGCGGGGATGGCGAATTGAGCTATGTGGGCGACCTTGTGATTGACCGCACGCGCGGACAGGTTACGCGCGCGGGGCAAAACCTGCACCTGACGCCCACCGAGTTCCGCCTGCTGCTGGTGCTGGCGCAGCACGCCGGCCAAGTGCTTACCCGCGCGCAGCTGTTGGACATGGTGTGGGGGTGGGCGCCCGATCTTGAGAGCGAGAAAACCGTCAATGTGCATGTGCGCCGCCTGCGCGAGAAAATCGAGGCCGACCCCGCCAACCCCACGTTGATTTTGACCGTACCCGGGCTGGGCTATCGCCTTGCGGATGGGTGAAGACCGGCGTGCGGTGAGAGGGTTTTAACACCGTTAAACCTTAACGGGTTTTATAACGTGATGGATTAATCTGTGGCTTGCCAAGCCATAACACAACTGCCTGCGCAGGGTTAAAACAGGCCCGCTAAGCTTGCATCCCATTCGACACAGATGGGGGATGCAGGATGCTCGAAATCAGCGATGTGCGCGTGGTGTACCCTAACGGGGTAGAAGCGCTCAAATCGGTCTCACTCAAGGCCGAGCGCGGCGAAATCGTCGCGATTATCGGGCGCTCTGGCGCAGGCAAATCGACCCTGCTGCGCTGCATCAACGGGCTGGAGCGCGTCAGTGCGGGCCATATCCGGTTGGATGGCGAGGAAATTACCGCTATGACGCCGGCGCAGATCCGGCGTGCGCGCCGTCACATCGGGTTTATCTGGCAGGAATACAACCTCGTAGAGCGCCTCAGCGCGATGTCGAACGTGCTGACCGGCAGATTGGCCTATAACTCACCACTGGCCAGCTTTTTTGGCTATTTTAGTGCCGAGCATCGCGCGATTGCCCTGCAAAACCTCGAACGGGTGGGGTTGTTGCACCGCGCCAAAAATCGTGCTGACCGCCTGTCGGGCGGTGAAAAGCAGCGCGTCTCGATCGCCCGCGCCATCTCGCAAAACCCCAAGATTTTGCTGGCCGATGAACCTGTCGCCAGCCTAGACCCCGAACTCTCCATGCAGGTGATGGGCGATTTGGCCCGCGTGGCGCGCGAGGTTGGGGTGTTGACGCTGATTAACATCCATCATGTCGAGCTGGCACAGCAGTTTTGCGATCGCATCGTGGGCATCGCACAGGGCAAGGTGGTCTTCGACGGCTCTCCGACCGACTTGACTGCCGGTATGCTCGATCGGATTTATCGTTTTGACGCACCTGCCAAGCCTGCGCCGGCACACCCGGCGCACGCCCACGCTCATTAACCGATTACCGTGCTGCGAGGGCCTAGAAAACCATGAATAACGCCATTGAAGTTGCGCATAAGTCAGAAGTTGCTTCGGCACTCGACCGTAAATTGCAAGAAGCCGAGCAGGTGCGTACCGAGCTGCTGCGCCCGATACCGCGTTTTTCCACACGCGGACTTTTGGTGATTTTGGCTGTTGTGGCCGTGCTGTCGTGGAGCTTTTCGGGGGTCGGGCCAAGCGCCACCAATCGCATCACCTCCATTTTCGACCCGTTTATTGCCATGGGCAACCTGCTGACGCGGATGCTGCCGCCCGAATTTGAAGTGTCGCGCTCGCACAATGCGGTGATTACGCTGTTTGGGGCAGAGGTGGCCAACTTTCGGATCGAACGCAGCACGGTAGAGCTGTTTGGCACATCGTTCGAGATTGGCTGGCTGCCCATCATCACGGCGGTGTTCGAGACTATCCAGATGGCGATTGTCGGGACGCTGGGGGCGGTGCTGATGGCGCTGCCGATGTCGCTGCTGGCGGCGCGCAACACCTCGCCGCATCCAGCGCTGTATCAGGGTGCGCGCCTTGTACTCAACTTCTTGCGCTCCGTCCCAGAGCTGGTGTATGCGCTGCTGTTTGTGGCGGCGGTTGGTCTTGGGCCGTTCACCGGGGTGATGGCGTTGGCTTTCGGGTCGGTTGGCTCGCTCAGCCGCGTGTTTGCCGAGGCCATCGAGCAAATCGACCCCGCACAGGTGAACGCGGTGCGCGCCACGGGCGCGGGCGGCTTACAGACCTTCATCTACTCAGTGCTGCCGCAGGCTGTGCCGCTGTTTATCTCTTACACCATCATCTATTTCGAGAGCAATGTGCGCCACGCCACCATCCTTGGCTATGTCGGGGCGGGTGGTGTTGGGTTCTTGCTCTTCAAATATACCGGCACCAGTGACTACGACAAACTGCTGGGTGCTGCGCTTGTGCTTGTTGTGGCTGTCACGGTTATCGACCGTTTCAGCAGTCGGCTTCGCCAGCGGTTTATCTAAACCCGCTGTGCCGACTGTTTCGATACCCCTTCATCCGGTACTGGGTTGCCTGCTTAGGAGCAAAAACACCACCATGAAGAAACTCTCGTTTGTCCTGTCCGTCCTCGTCCTGTTGGCCATTGCTGTGAGCGGTGTGGCCGCCCAAGATGCTGCACCCGATCGCACGGGTTGGCCGGAGACGTTCATCATCGGCGTGTACCCGGGCGACGATGTTGAAGCGGCGTTGGCTGCTGTTGAGCCGCTGCGCGAATATCTGCAAGAGACTCTGGGTGTGCGTACCGTGTTGATTACCGGCACGAGCTATAACGCGGTGATTGAGGCGATGGCTGCGGGCCGCGCCGATGCGCTAGAAGTCGGCCCATTTGCCTATGTGTTGGCTTCTGAAGTGGCCAAGGCCGAGGCGGTTGCTGTGGCCAACTATGAAGTCGAAGTGGACAAGAACGAAGTCCCCGGCTACTTCAGCCTGATGTTCACCAAGAAGGGTTCGGGCATCACCAGCATTGCCGACCTTGAAGGCCGCAGCTTTGCCTTCACCGACCCCGCTTCGACCAGCGGCTACCTCGTGCCGGCCACCGACATCCTGCTTGACCGTGGTTTCACTGATCCTGCGCAGATTGAAGAGTTCGCTTCGGTCACCTTTGCTGGCAATCACCCGTCGGCGGTGCTGGCGGTGTGGAATGACAACGTGGAGGCCGGCGCCACCTTTGACGCCAACCTCGCCGCTCAGGTTGAAGCTGCTGGCGTAGAAGTGTGCGGCTATACCGACCTTGGCCTTGAAGGCCCGGCCACCGAGGCTGAATGGCCGTATCTGGCGGCGATGACCCGTGAAGAAATCGAAGAGCGTTACGAAGCCTGCCCCGAAGGCAGCCTTGTGGTGTTCCATCAGTCACCGCTGATCCCCGAGACCCCGTTTGCCGTCCGTGGTGACCTGCCGGAGTCGTTCAAGCAGGCGGTGGCTGATGCGCTGCTGGCCTTTGCCGATGATCAAGAGCGCGTGAACGCTTTGCAGCGCTACTATGTTGACCCGCGTGAGAATGCCGGTGTGGAGACCATCGACGCGCTGTACGACTCGCTGCGCAACATCGCCACCCTGCTGAACATCGACCTGCGCCGCCGTTAATCGACTGCCAGTGCCGCGAGATACGCCTCCCCGATGCATATCGTGTCGGGGAGGCGTTCGCCGTCAGGGGGTGTCGGGCGGTTTCTTTACGTCAGCCCACCGCGGGCCAGCCTTGTCACGGCATGGCGTTACAATCTGCCCGCATCTTGCACGATTTATCTGTTTCCTATCAATGGATGTGACCCATGACCACCGACCCCACCCACAGCGCCTTAGAGGTGCTTTCTGTTTTGTGTCAGGCAAGGCCTGCGCCGGTCAAAGCGCTGGCAGAGCATCTTATACCCGATCTTGAACCGATTACGGTGCTGAAGAGTCGCACGGGTTTGGTGATGATCCCCTATACCGATGCGGTGGACGGTGTGCCATTTCATCTTGGCGAAGTGACCGCGTGCGAAGTGCATCTGACGGTGATCGGTGGCGCAGAAGGGTATGCGATGTGTATGGGTCGCGACCTTGAGTGGGCGACCGCGTTGGCGGTGATTGATGCCGCGCTGGCGGTTGGGCATGAGCGCGCAGCAATCCTTGCCCTAACCAAGCAAGAAGCCGAATATCTGGCCGCGCAAGAGGCGCAGACCCTGCGTGCTGTAGCCGCCACCCGTGTCGATATGGAGACCTTTTAAGCGAGGACTGCCCAATGACTACCACGTATCACCCGCCTGCTTACAGCCCCCAAGAGGCCGCTCAGCACGCCACATTTACCGCGTTGATGAGCGCCCTCAGCCTGCCCGGCAGGCTTTATGACCTGCCGCAAGGCGACGCATTTACGCTGATTGCAGATGCACTGCTTGACCTTGAAACCAGCTATTACACCCCCAGCGCGGCGCTGGCACAGCATCTGGCGCGCACCGGCGCACGTGCGCTCACCCCCGACACAGCGGCGTATCATTTTTATCCTGCTGGTCTGCTGGAGATGCGTGCTCTAATGCAGGCACATGCCGGTGATATGCTGTATCCCGACACCGCCGCCACCCTGATTATCTCGTGTGCGTTCAATCTGGGAGAGGCGGCAGAAAAGCTTTGGACAGGGCCGGGCATCAAAGGGGTGCATCACAGCACCCTGCTGCTGCCGGCAGAATTCTGGCAGGCCCGCGCGCGCTTTAGCTATCCATTGGGCTGGGATGTGCTGCTTACTGATGGGCGGCGGGTGATTGGCCTGCCGCGTACCACGCGCGTCACCGATGTGACGGAAGAAGGATAAGCCGTTATGGCATATGTTGCAGTCAAAGGTGGAGAGCAGGCCATCCAGAACGCCGAAGCCCTGTTTCATCACCTCAAGCGCCAGCCCGATGCTGCATTTATCCAGCAGATTCATCAGACACTGCCGTATCTGGTGGATAGGGTGATGGGGGAAGGCTCGCTGTACGACCCAGAGCTGGCGGCACTGGCGATTGCGCAGGCCGGCGGCGATTTATTTGAGGCGGTGCTGCTGCTGCGTGCCTATCGGTCTACACAGCCGCGATTGGCTTATGCCACCACCGTCAAACAAGACGAACTGTTTACGGTGCGGCGCATCTCAGCCACCTTCAAGGATATTCCCGGGGGGCAGGTGCTCGGCCCAACATTGGATTACAGTCACCGCCTGCTCAATTTTGACTTGTTGGGCGACGAAACGCCACCACCCCCTGCGCTTGAGATAGGTGACCGCGCGCCGGCCTCCCCTCAGTATCCGGCTGTGGCCGATTGGCTGCGGGCCAATCATTTGCTGCCGCCTTCTGCGCCATCGACGCCGGTCGAAGGGCCAGACATCCCCGACGTCACGCGTGATACACTCAATATCCCCGCGCCGCGCGCGCATCGGCTGCAATCGCTGGCGCGTGCGGATACCGGTGGGACATTGGCGCTGGGGTATGCCAGTATGCGCGGATATGGGATGGTTCATCCCACGGTCAATGAGCTGCGCCTTGGCTATGCCGATGTGCGCGTGGCTCATCCGCTGCACGGCGGCTCATTCACCATCGGGCGGGTGCGCGTTAGCCAAGCCGAGGTGGTGACCAAAGATGCGGCTCAGTTTCGCGCGGGGTTTTGTGCCACCTTGGGCTGGAACGAGGTGAAGCTGATTGCCGGCTCGACACTGGACATGGAGATGAACGCGCCCAGTCATCCGGCCATGAGCGAGGATTTTGTGCTGTATCACACCGAGGCGGTTGAGTCATCGGGGTTCTGCATCCATTTTAAGCTGCCACATTATGTCACGTTTGCCAGCAGCACCGATGCGGTGCGCGGCGCTCAGCCCACGGATGCGGCGCTGGAAGACGGGCAGACCATGGGGGGAGGGCATTAGGCCATGACACTGAGTTCCCTCATTTCGCCGTCAACCCCCTACAGCTATGGGTTTTTGGATGGCCACGCCAAGCGCGAGCTTCGCCGCCGCATCCTCAAGGCGATTGCCTTGCCCGGCTATCAAGTGCCATACGCCAGCCGCGAGCTGCCGATTGCGCGCGGGTGGGGGACGGGCGGCTTGCAGGTCACCTTGGCACTGGTCACCCCGCACGACACCGTCAAGGTGATTGATCAGGGGGCGGATGATTCGGTCAATGCGGCCAATCTGCGCCGCTTTATTGCGCGCATGTCTGGCGCTGCGGTGACCAGCGATACCGCTGCTGCCACCCTGATTCAGAGCCGCCACCGCATCCCCGAAGAGCGCCTGAAAATCGGGCAGGTGCTAGTGCTGCAAGTGCCAGACCCTGAACCGCTGCGCTATATCGATGCTGAGATGGCACGTGCCCGTCAGATGCACGCCGACGCCGATTATGGCCCGATGTGGCTGGTGCTTTATGAGCAGTTGGTGCGCTATCGCCGTTATGTGCAGGGGGCGAGCTATCCGGTGCTGGTACATGGCCGCTATGTGATGAGTCCCAGCCCAATCCCGCGTTGGGATACCCCCAAACTGCATCAGGCCGACCATCTGACGCTGCTATCTGCCGGGCGTGAGAAGCGCCTATATGCTGTGCCGCCCTATACCAACGTGCAGCCGTTGGAGTTCTCTGATGTGCCGTTCGAGGTCGAAAATCAGGACGGGTGGGTGTGTTTTCGCACCGGCGCGGTGCGTCAGTTCATGAATGAGCTTCCACAAGCAGACGGCAGCACGCTGTATGAGCTGTCTGATACAGGCTATGCCCAAAAGCTGCTGACCTCGCCAGAGGCCCTTTTGCCAACCTATTACACCGAAGGCAGGTTCTATCATGATGGCTTCCTCAAGCCACCCCGCCGTCTCCCTTGATGCCCCGCGCCTTGTGCAGGCGCGTCCTCTGGTCACGCTGGCGGGGGTCACGCGGCGGTATGGGCGCATCACCGCAGTAGATGATGTTTCGCTGACGGTCTATGCCGGTGAGGTGTTGGGCATTGTGGGCGAGTCGGGGTCTGGCAAATCGACCGTGATGCGCCTGCTGAATCTGGAAGACACCGCTGACGCCGGCACATATCATCTGGATGCGCCAGAGGTGAACGTTCAAAACCTGTTTGCGCTTGACCGATATGCGCGCCGGCGGGTGAGTGTGCAGCACATCGGCATTGTCTATCAAAACCCGCATCTGGGGCTGCGGATGAACACTACCAGCAGCGGCAACGTGGCCGAGCGCCTGCTGATGACCGGCGAGCGCAGCTTTGATGCGCTGCGCGAGGCGGCGCGCCAGTCGCTGGCGGCATCCGAGTTCCCGCTGTCGCGCATGGATGACCTGCCGCGCAAGCTGTCTGGTGGGATGCAGCAGCGTGTGCAGTTGGCCAAGGCCATCGCGCTCAAGCCACGTTTGCTGCTGCTGGATGAACCGACCACCGGCCTTGATGTATCGATTCAGGCCACCGTGCTGGATACGCTGAAGCGTTTGCAGCGCACCACCCACCTGACAACCGTGCTGGTCTCGCACGATTTGGGCGTGATTCGCACGCTGGCTGACCGTGTGCTGGTGATGCGACATGGCCGTGTGGTCGAGAGCGGCCTGACCGATCAGGTGTTGGAAGACCCGCAGGATGCTTATACGCAGCAGTTGGTGTTTTCCAAGCTGTGATGCGCCGAGTGGGGATTGTGAACTGAGGGGAGGAGTGACGCGATGCTGCTGACGGTTCAAAACCTCGCCAAGCATTTCGAGATGCATCATCTGGGGCGGCAAATCCGCGCCTTTGAAGGGGTGTCGTTTACGCTGGAGGCCGGCCAATTTATGCTGGTGGCCGGCAGTAATGGGGCGGGCAAATCAACGTTGATGCGCTGTTTATACCGCACCTATCGGGCCACGGATGGTGAGGCATGGTTTCAGTCGGGATATGGGCCAGTTGACCTTGTCCGGTTGGCCGATGTGGATGTGGCCTTGCTGCGCGACCGTGAAATCGGGTTTGTCACGCAGTTTTTGCGCCCGCGCCCGCGTGTGTCGGCGCTGGAATTGGTGGCCGAGCCGTTGATTGCGCTGGGCGAAGCGCAATCGGTGGCAGAACAAGCTGCCGGGGCGATGTTGGACGAGTTTGGCCTAAAAGAAGCGCTCTGGCAGGCCTATCCGGCCACCTTTTCGGGTGGGGAACAGCAGAAGGTGAACCTTGCGCGGGCGCTGATTCGGCCTGTGCGCCTGCTGCTGTTGGATGAGCCGACGGCCTCGCTGGATGCTGCGGCGCGCCGCTCGTTGGTTGAGCGTCTGCGGACGCTTAAGCAGCAAGGCGTGGCGCTGATGGGGGTCTTTCATCACCCCGATGATGTGCGCGCTCTGATTGATGAGGAGCTGCGCCTTGACCGTGTGCGGGTTTATCACAATGGAGCGTATGACGATGTCGTGGTTGAATGACGTCAAAGTGGTGCTGGCTGACCGTGTCATCCCGTGTGGCAGGGTGCGCATCGACAGCCGGACGGGTCTGATTGTCGAGCTGGTGGAACAAGCCGGCGGCACGGCCCGCTATACCGTGCTGCCGGGCCTGATTGACCTGCACGGCGATATGCTGGAGCGTGACATCGAGCCGAGGCCGGGCGCTCGTTTCCCGATGGATGTGGCCCTGCACGAGCTGGATAAGCGCATGGCAGCTGCCGGCATCACCACGGCCTATGCGGCAGTGGCCTTTGCATGGAAAAAGAGTGAGCTGCGCAAGCAAGAGGTGGCCTTGCAAATCATCGAGACACTGCACCGCTGTGCCGATGACCTGCTGATTGATATGCGGGTGCATGGGCGGTTCGAGGTCAACAATCCCACCAGCGTGCCGTTGATTCACGATTTGTTGGCGCGCGGGCGTTTGCACCTGCTCTCGGTGATGGATCATACCCCCGGGCAGGGCCAATATGCCGATATTGACCGTTATCTGAAGTCGATGGCGACGTGGTTGGGCGGGGTGAGTTCTGACGAGGTGGACGACAAAATCACCGCTGCCGCACGTGAGATGATGGAGGCGGCCAAGGCCCGCATGGTAGAAGAGGTGGCCGCACCGCGGGATTGGGATGTGGTGCGCGAGGTGGTATCTGCTGCGCGCGCGCATGGGGTGATGGTGGCCTCGCACGATGATGACACCGTCGAAAAGGTCGAGCTTCAGGCCGAGATGGGCGTCACCATCAGCGAGTTTCCGGTGACCGAGGCGGCGGCTTTGCGTGCTCGCCAGCTGGGGATGCATACCATCATGGGCGCGCCCAATGCTTATCGCGGGGTCTCGACCAGCGGCAACCTGAGCGCTGCCGAGGCGGTGGGCGCGGGCCTTGTGGACATCCTTGCCACCGATTATGTGCCGGCCTCGATGCTGCATGCAGCCTATCGGTTGGCCGAACGAGGGATTGTTTCGCTGTCAGAGGCGGTTAACCTGATGGCGCGCAACCCCGCTCAGGCAATGGGTTTGCATGACCGCGGCGAAATTGCAGTGGGGCTGCGTGCCGACCTTGTGGTGGTCGAAGAGGGCAGCTTGCCGCGTGTGCGGGCCACCTTCCGCGCCGGCCACCCCATCTATCAAGATGGGTCTTTCTCGCTGTCCCCGCTGATTCCAGAAGCGGAGGAGCAGGCTGATGGCGCAGTACTATGACTGCTGGCCTGCCGATCTTCAGCCTGATCAGCCCCCATTGGGGGTGACCCCTTCCGTTCATGCCTCAGCGCTGATTATTAAAAGCACACTGGGCGCGTGGACAGAGGTGATGCGTGGGTGCAGTGTGATCGAGTCGGTGTTGGGGGACTACAGCTATCTGGCCGGCGATAATCAGGTGATTTACAGCACGATAGGCAAGTTTTGCTCGATTGCCAGCGGGGTAAGGCTGAACCCGGGCAATCACCCGATGCAGCGCGTGACACAGCATCACATGACATATCGGCGGGCGGCCTATGGCTTTGGCGATAATGATGCGGCGTTTTTCGATTGGCGGCGTGCCCATCCGGTCACCATCGGGCATGATGTGTGGATCGGGCATAACGCGGTGGTCATGCCCGGGGTAACCATAGGGACGGGGGCGGTAATTGGCTCTAGCGCGGTGGTGACACGCGATGTCGCCCCGTATCAGATTGTGGTGGGTGTGCCGGCGCGCCCGCTGCGCTTCCGCTTTCCTCCTCAGCTCATTGCTGGCCTGCTGCGTTCGGCATGGTGGGATTGGCCGCACGAGGTGCTGGCCGAGCGCCTGCCCGAATTGGACGACGCTGAACGCTTTGCCGAGAAATACGGCGGCTAGCTAATGGTCTGTTTCTAGCTCGGCGTGGCCGGTAGCAGCTGCCACAAGCTCGGTATAGAGCTGTGCCCATGCCTCGCGCGTTTCGGGGGTGAAGTCGTCACCAAGCATCTCTTGCAAAGTGACCAGCAGGGCTTCACCCACATAGGCCCAGTGATCCGGCTCGACGCCATAACCAACGTGGCGTGACCCCAATGCTGAGACCACTGGGCGCAGCACGTCCGGCGCATTCAAGTTAGAGACTGCAAAGCCGATGGTTTGCATCAGCTTCATGCTCTGGCCGCTGAGGTCACTGCGGAACAGCGGGCGCACTTGAGGGTACATGTTGAACAAGTGATGATAGAACCGTTCGCCAACGGCCATCAGCTTAACCGAGATGGTGCGATAGGTGTCTTGTATCAGCTGTTTTTGATGGTCGTTGAGCATGGGTTTATCCTCTGGGGTTTATCCGACGAACGGGGGCATAGCGTCTGCACTGTATACCACAGGTGGTGAATTAAGGTTGCGTATCAAGAGCGGTTTGGAGGGCGTCTAGTTCTTGCTGTGCGCCAATCTGTGCAAAGACCTTGGCAGCGCGTGACCGTGCCGCATGTGCGCCCTGCGGGTCAGCGAGGTGGGTCAGCACATCGCCCAGCAGAGCATCAATGCGTGCTTGTTCTACCACTGCGCCGCTGCGTTGAAAGAGGGCCGCGGCACTTTCTAGGGCGGTGCGTGCGGCCAGCCATTGGCCGTCGTCAATAGAGGCCAGTGCGTCTAGGCGGTCACAATGGCCCAATGCCCATACCGATCCGTTGCGCTGTGCAGAGAGGCGCGCGGCGGCCCATTGCGCCTGTGCCGCATCGCGCTGGCCGCTGCGATAGGCAAACTCGGCGGTATGGACATCGGTATAATCGCGGAAGAACACCTCGTTGCGCAGGGCGCGTTGATTGGGCTGAGCGCGGGCAAAAGCCGATCGGGCGGCGGCCAGATTGCCGGCGCGCATGTGGGCGATGCCGATGCTGTTGAGCGCTAGCGTCTCCAACATCACATCGTCTGTTTGGGCGATGTGACGCAGTGCGATTTCGCCCGCTTCTAGGGCATCTTGCCAGCGTCCCAGCAGGATGAAGGCCAGTGAGCGCGCGGCATACGACTGTCCGCCGGCCTGTGGGTTATGGCGCAGGGCTTCCACCGCGTCGATGTCGGCCATGATTCTTTCACATTCGGCGGTTTGGCCGCGCCCGGCCGCGCTAACCAGTGCGTAAATCTGCCCCAATAAGCCATAGCGCAGATTGCGCCCTGCCCGTGCCAGCGGCAGACCCTGTTGCAAAAAGTCGTGGGCCTGATTGAACTCGCCTTGATTGGTGCTGAGCACGCCCAATACCACCCATGGCTCGGCCATCACGTGCGGGTCATTGAGCATCTGGGATGATGCGAGGGCTTGATAGGCATAGTTCTGTGCTTGTTTGACCTCGTTGAGGGCAAAATATAGGCGGGCAAACTGCACATGGATGATGGTCAGCTTGCGGATGCGCTCTAGGCTGGTGAGGCTGAGGGCGAGCTGTTCGGCCTGCTGAAGCGGTTCTAAGCGTTCTGAAGAGGACAGCACGCGCGCGCCGACCTCGTCATAATCAATCAGGGTATCGAGCCGTCTCAGGCGGTTTTGCTCGGTATCGGGTTGATGGGCAAGACCGTCCAGCAGCCAGCGATAGGCACTGACGGCAGTCGCGTTGGCATATTGGGCGCGGGCATAATCAACCGCCTGCTGTCCCCATTTGACGGCATTTTCCCAATCCCCCGCCGCCCAGAAGTGATAGGCCAGCAGCGGGGCACGCTCGGGTTGAGCATGATAGAGCCGCTCGGCACTGGCGGCGACCTGTGCGTGTAGGTGGCGTACTTCCTGCGGGTCAAGGTCGGCTAGGATGGTCTCCCGCACGAGGTCATGGGCAAAACGCCACTGGTTTTCGATGGCCTCCAGAATCAGGGCCTCGGCGCAGACTTGTTCGTATGAGTCCAATGGGGCATCGGGGAACAGCTCGGCCATCAGCGTATCATCAAGCGTGCGCCCGATGACGGCGGCAGTGCGCAAAAAAGCTGCGACCGGCTGAGACAGACGGGCGAGGCGACGGGCTATCACGCCCCGTATGCCGCCGCTGAGGATGGTGGTGGGGATTTTGGCCATGCTGGTGATGTGCAGCAGGCCATAATCTTCGATCAGTGCGCGCAGGATTTCGACCACCAGAAAGGCGTTGCCGGCGGTTTCGCGGGCCAGCAGGGCGGCTAGCCCTCCCACCTCACTGCGTTGACTGATGATTGAGCGGGCTAAATCGGCCACGGCAGCTTCGTCCAGCGGTTCGAGCAAGATGACTGGCAGTCTGGGGAACTGGTCAGGCAGGCGTGGGGCTTCATCGCTGCGATAGGTGCCAATCAGCAAGATATGAGTGTCGCTGAGGGTATTGCAGACGGCTTGCAGCAGCGGCATCCCATCGCGCAGCCAGTGCAAATCCTCGGTCAGGATCACCAATGTTTGGGGGATGCCGGCGAGGATTTGGCGCATGGTGTCTTGCAGGCGGTGGGCGGCCTGTGCGGGATCGATGGGCGGGGCATCAGGGATGGGGCGGCCCAGCCACGTGGGCAGTTCTGGCGCAATGGTCTTGAGCACCGCGGCGCGCGTGTCATCCAGCAGTGGGACGACGTCGGAGAGCAGGCAAAACTGGCGCAAGATGTCCTGCCAAAGTTTGTAAATCGCGCCTTGCTCGCGCGTGGTTTGCGCGCGGATGACCGGTACGCCGCGCACCAGTGCCTGCGTGCGGAACTCGTCTAGCAGGCGGCTTTTGCCTGCCCCACTTGCCCCACCAACCAGAAAGCCGCCACCGCCGCCGTCATCTAGCGCCTTGAGCAGCTGACTGAGTTCGGCCTCACGCGCCACAAACTGACCGCTTTGCAGCACGCTCTCGCGCACTTCCAGCGATTCACGCGGGATGTCGCGGTCGAGCGCCTGATAGAACGCGGCGATGAGTTCTGCCACCTCGTGATACGAGTCTTGGGGGTGTTTGGCCAGCAGCTTTAGGATGACGCTCTGAAGTGGCGAACCATTGAGCGGGTCAGGACTGGGGGGGCGGTGTAGGATCGCGTCTAGGTCGAACTGCTGGCGCTGGGAGTCAAAGAACGGATGCCTTCCACCCAACAGTTCATAGGCGATCACCCCAAAAGCATAGAGGTCACATCGAAAGGTGATGTCGTCGCCCAGCAGCACTTCGGGCGGGATGTACCCGACTGTACCGCCTAACTCTTCGGTATGTTCTTCCACGCGCTGCGATAGACCAAAATCAACCAATTTGACCCGCCCCTCGTGGACGAGGATGTTGGCCGGTTTTAGGTCGCGGTGGATGACCCCTCGCCGGTGCAAATAGTCGAGGGCTTGCAAGACCTGTGTCAGATAGTCGATGGCGTGCTCTGGGGCTTGGCCTGCTGCGGCCTCGGTGATGGGAGTATTGTGCGGCACCAACTCCATCACCAGATAGGGGTGTTGAGCGGCATCGAACCCATAATCGAGCACGCTGACGATGTTGGGGTGGCGCAGAGCTGCCAGTGTTCGGAACTCTTGGGCCAGCATGGTGCGCTGGCGCTGGGTATCCTGACTGCCCCCAAGAGAGTGCTTAAAGTCGATGTCGTTGAGTCTGGCAGTGAGGCGCTTGAGGGCCACAGGCTGATGGTTAAGCCGATCATAGGCGCGATAAACATCGCCCATACCCCCCGACCCCACCAGTGTGTCCAGTTGATACCGCTGATAGCGGCTTTGGAGTGAGTTCACACCTTCTCCGATGGCTGCATGAGTTTGTGAAAAGAACTTGAAACGTGAGGTGATTATACCCTCACTTGCCGCTTATGCGGGTGAGTGTTTTGCGCGTGCGCAAATTGACAGGGGCGGGGCAGCGTGTTATCCTGCGATTCATCTTTCTATCATCCACCCTCTAAGCCAGAGGTGCGCCACAACCCGGATGTTGGGCGCATAAACAGGGGAAGCCGGTGTGAGTCCGGCGCTGTCGCGCAGCGGTAATCAGCCCAACGGCTGTCAGCCCGAATGCCTGCCTCCTGGTCTTAGCTCGTGCGAATCCTGCGCGCCACAAGGAGACGAGCTTTCGATGACCCAATCGATTCTCAAGCCTATCCCCCGTTTTGAAGATGTTCAAGCCGAGCTATATGCTGCACCCCGTCTGCGTTTGGGGATGCGGCCATGGTTATTTATTGCCCTTGCTGTGCTGCTGCTGGGGGCGTTTGTGCTGGTATTGGTGCTGGGTTCGGTCAGCATCCCGCTGGATCAAATCGCAACCATCCTGACCGGTGGAGAGGCTGAGCGTGCCTCTTGGGCCACCATTATCCACAAGGTGCGGCTGCCCAAAGCAGTGACTGCCCTGCTGGCGGGCGCTGCGCTGAGTGCTGCCGGCATGATGATGCAGACGCTGTTTCGTAACCCGCTGGCCTCGCCTGATGTGCTGGGCATCCATTCTGGCGCCAGCCTTGGTGTGGCTTTGGTGGTGCTGTCGGTTGGCTCGTTCGGGGGGGCGTTGGTGGCCGGTTTTGGCCTGATGGGAGACCTTGGGCTGGCGGGGGCAGCTGCGTTGGGTGCGGGCCTGACGCTGGCGTTGGTGCTGACGATGGCGCGGCGTGTCGAAAACAGCATGACCCTGCTCATTCTTGGGCTGATGCTGGGCAATGTGACGTTTGCCATGGTCAGCCTGCTGATTTATTTTAGCGTGCCAGAGCGGGTGCAGGCGTTTGTCAACTGGGGGCTTGGTACGTTCAACAGCGTGACGGTAGAGCAGCTGCCGATTCTGATAGGCGGGGTGCTGAGTGGGCTGGGATTGTGCGCGCTGCTGTCTAAGCCGCTCAATGCGCTGCTGCTGGGAGAGGCGTACGCTGCCAGCATGGGCGTGAATGTGCGGCGTGTGCGCCTGCTCATCATCATCACAACGGCGCTGCTGACCGGCGTTGTCACGGTGTTTTGTGGGCCGATTGGGTTTGTGGGGGTGGCTGTGCCGCACTTGTGCCGCAGCTTGTTCGATACGTCTGATCACCGTGTGCTGACTCCGGCGGTCATTTTGATGGGTGGGGCGGCGGGCCTGCTGGCGGCGCTGGTGGCCGAACTGCCCGGCAGCGCGCTGGTGCTGCCGCTGAATGCGGTGATGGCCTTGTTTGGCGCGCCGGTGGTGATGTGGGTGATTTTGCGCCAGCGCAACTTGCAGCGGGCGTTTGCCTCGTGACGACCGCACTGGCACTGGAGACCCATGCGCTAGACATTGGGTATTACCCGCCGCGCCGCGCGCCGGTGATGGTGGCGCGTCAGATTTCGGTGCGTCTGCCCGCCGGCACATTGGCCTGTTTGATTGGCCCGAATGGTGCGGGTAAATCCACCCTGATGCGCACGCTGGCTGGGATGCAGCCGGCTTTGGCTGGCCGTGTGATGCTGGCGGGTGTGCCGCTGGAGAGCCTGACCGCACAACAGCGGGCGCAGCGCCTTGGGATTGTGCTGACAGAGCGCCCGAATCTGGGCTTGCTGTCTGGCGCTGGGTTGGTGGCGTTGGGCCGTCACCCGCATACGCGCTGGCATGGCACGCTCTCGCGCTATGACGAAGCGGTCATCCGTTGGGCGATTGATGCGGTGGACGCTGCCGACCTCGCCGACCGCCCTGTGATGGAATTGAGCGATGGGCAGCGTCAGCGCCTGATGATTGCGCGGGTTTTGGCGCAGGAGACCGACGTCATTGTGCTGGATGAGCCGACCGCGTTTCTGGATTTGCCGCGGCGGGTAGAGATGCTGCATTTGCTGCGCCATCTGGCGCATCAGACCGGTCGGGCGGTGCTGCTGTCTACCCACGAGCTGGATCTTGCGCTGCGCACGGCGGATGACATCTGGTTGATGGCTGGTGGGCAGGTGGTGACCGGTGCGCCCGAAGACCTTGTGCTGGACGGCGCATTTGAGCGCGCATTTGCCGGTGAAGGGGTGGTGTTTGACCGGCAGACCGGCGCATTTCGTATTGAGGGGGATGTGCGTGGGGCGCTGGTGATGACGGGCGCGGTCGATTCCTTGGGGGGCATCTGGGCACGGCGGGCATTGGAACGCGCGGGGTATCAGGTGCTTGTGGATGGGCCGGCGCATCTGCCGCGGGTGGAGGTGCTGCCGACAGGGTGGCGGTTGTGCCCCCCTGCCGGCGGTATCATGACGTTTGAACGTCTGGCCGATGTGTTGGCGGCGCTTAGGCCGGTGTGACCGGTGCGTCGGCGGCGGGGGCGGCAGGCTTGCGGTTGAAGCCGACCGCCTCGCCGGCCTTCTGGGTGATTTCTTTGAACTTGTCACTGGCGGCGTCGAGCTTGGCGGCCACTTCGGGATTGGGCGTCAGGCCGGCGGTCTCGCGGTGATAGGCGGCAATGATGGCGGTCATGGCGAAGGCATCACCCACAGCCACTTTCATCAGCCATGCAAAGCCAAGGATGGCCAGCACACTGACGACGGCGGCCTGCTGCGAAAATAGGTTGACAAGGAAGCCAATCGGGGCGCTGAACAGCAGCAGCGCTGCCAGAAACGGCAGATAACTGATGAGCATCAGAGCTACCGCGTTAATCAGGATGGGCTTCCACACCATGCCATACAGCACCAGCCCGTCACGCGCGTTGACCCATGGGCTGTCGTTGCCTTGTTCGGCATAGAAGCGGCGGGCAAGGATTGCCTCGTCGATATAGCCCAGTGCGAAGCGGATGATGGTGTTGATGACCCCAACCAACTGGCGGATGGTATCACCCGGCAGCCAAGAGGTGATGCTGTAGACCGTCCACGTGAAGGCGTTGACCACCCCATTGACCAATTCGTCGATGACGAACATCACGTTGGTCTCGCCAAAACGCTCGGTGACACGCTGCTTGCCCCATGCCAGCTGACTCACGCCGTCTGGCAGTTTGCCATTGGTCAACAGTTCGCTGATGACTGCAATGTGCGCCGCTTTAATCATATAGAACACATAACGATAGGCCAGATTGTAGAGGGGTGCGATGCCGACCAGCGCGATGATGAACAGTAGAACACCCAGCCAGTCGATGGCCTGTCCGATCAGGTAAGCGACACCCCCCGTTATTGCCAGATAGATGATGGCCGCCAACCAAAACAACAAGCTGACCCCCAAGCGCACCAGTAGGATGGGCGCGGTTTTGACCATCATGCCGAAGGCCGCGCCGATTTTCAACGAACTTAAATCCATGATATTTGCTCCTTGTTTCCCCAACATTTCAGCCAAAATGGGTGTGCGGTGTTAGACCGTTAGACTCAGTGTAACGCCTAATTGCGATTGGCGTGCGCACATCGGGAAAATTGGGGCAGGCAAACAACACGCCTCCGTCGGTTAACCGTTGGGGGCGCGTTGGGCATATTCGGTGCTGGTTGAGGTTATCGGGCTTTGCCAAGGCGGCTTTTGATGGCCTGTATGACGTCGTCGATGTGTTTGGGCGGGTTAGGGGCTTGCCGGATGGCGTCTAGACTGTCCAAAATTTTGTCACGGTCTTCTTGGATGGGGGTGCGGGCAAAGGCTTGGTCGATGTGGTCTTGCACATGCTCCAGCGTGATTTTATCGTCGGTGTCCATCAGCACCGTTTCAGACACGATCAGGTCGAAGAAGCGCCAGTGGTCGGCAGACGAGATGGTGATGGCATAGATGGCGCGTTTGCGGGTGGTCTCAAAGTAGTGCAGGGCGATGGATCGGGTGTCTTGTCCGGCAAATTTTTCGGGGATAGTCAGGTGTTCACCGTGACTGTAATACAGCAAGCCGAGGTTGACGATGGGGTAGGAGCTGTAGGGGGTGATGGTCTCGCAGTGTTCGTAGAATTCGCGGGCTTTGTCGTATTGCCCCATGCGTTTATACAGGCCGGCCAGCGCGCCATAGGCGCTTTCGCCCGTGACATCGAGCAGGTCGCGGTCTTTGTCGCTGGCATAGACTTCCATAAACAGTTCTTCGGCCTGTTTATAGCGCTCTGCGCGCAGGTGTTTATCGCGGTCACCCTCAAGGCGCAGAGCATAGGCCAGCGCCAGCTTGGCGGGTAAGAAGTTGGGTTCTTGCTCGATGGTAATTTTTAGGTTTTTGCTCCCCTCGTGATAATCACCGAGGCGCAGGTATAAATCGCCCATAAAATAGTGGATCATCGGGTTGTTTTTGACGATTTCGGCGGCCTCGCGGAAGATGTTGAGCGCGCCAGTCTTATTGCCCAGCTGGGTCTGGCGTGCGCCAAGCTGAGCAAGGCTGAGGGCGCGCCCAAGTTGGTTGTTTTGGTCACGCAGTTTGTTTTCTAGGTTGGTCTGCAGTTCCAGCGCCTCACTGAGCAGGTTTTCCAGCGTTTGCTGACGGATATTGGCCTGTGTCTGTGTGATTTCGGCCTGACTGATGGTGGTACGCAGCTCGGCCAGCACGCTGTTATATTCGCCGCGGGTTTCAAAAATATCGGTTTTGGCTTCCTCAATTTCGCTGAGGCGGCTGGAGATGTTGATGCTGCGATAGGCCGCCAGACCACCAATCAGCACGCCGAGGATGGTGACAATCACGCCGGCAGCTTCTAGAAACGTCATGAACGAGCCAATGCGGTCGAGTGTGCTTTGCTGCACGCGCTCGGCATATTCCACCATGGCCTGTGCGGTGGCGAGGATGTCGGGCGGGCGCATGGCGGATTGTTCGTTTTCAAGCGGTGATGGGGTAGGTGTATCTTGTGCCAGCGCTGGTGACCACACTATGCCCATCACGAGTATGACAATCAGTAATGCAGCCGATTTATAGGTCATATGCGACACCTTTCGCCCATCAAGACCGTATTTTTAAGACAGTGTAGCGCGAAAAATAAGATTGTGCTAGCAGAGCGCTTTTGTCGTTTAGCCGGTATCAAAAAAAGGACGGCTTGCAAACCGTCCTTCGCGAGATGGTGTGTTTGTTGGCTTATAGCCCGACGATGGCGCTGACTTCGGCATATTCTGTCGGCGTCATGACCCAGCGGATGGCGGCCACGTTTTGCGCGATTTGTTCGGGGGTCATCGCGCCGGCAATCACCGACGAGATGACGGGCTGATGTAACAGCCACGCAAAGGCAAGGTCGAGCAGGCTGTAGCCGCGTGCGCTGGCATAGGCGATGAGCTGCTCAACCCGTGCGAGGTTGTCTTCGGTCAGGTAATCGCCAGATGACAACATCCCTTGCAGGCGGGCACTTTCAGGGAAGGGCTGGCCGGCGCGGTATTTGCCGGTCAGCAGGCCGCGCGCCAGCGGAAAGTAGGGCAGATAACCGGTCTGAGTGTTGGCACATTCTTGCAGCACCGGCTGCTCTGGGCGAGCATGGAACAGATTGTAGTGATTTTGCACGCTGACAAAGCGTGCGCCAGCCGCACGGGCGCTTTCGGCCTCGCGCAGCTGCTCCACCGAGAAGTTAGAGCAGCCGATTTCGCGCACTTTGCCGGCCTTGACCAGCTCGTCTAGGGCGGCCATGGTCTCGGCGATTGGGGTGTTGGGGTCGGGGGTGTGCAGCTGATACAGGTCGATGTAGTCGGTATCGAGGCGGCGCAGGCTGTCCTCCACCGCACGGCGGATATAGTCGGGGCTGGCGCCGCCGGCACGCTGCTCATCAATTTTGATGCCAAACTTGGTGGCGATGATGACTTCGGCGCGACGGGTTTTGAAGGCCCGCCCGACGTGCTCTTCGCTGAGGGTTGCGCCGTAGATGTCGGCGGTGTCAAAGAAGTTGATGCCGGCATCCAGCGCGGCGTGCAGCACCCGCTCCGAGTCGGTATAAGCGGGCAGACGCCCGCCAAAGTTGTTGCATCCAAGGCCGATGACGCTCACGTTGAGAGAACCGATGGGGCGGGTTTGCATGGGGTATCCTTCGCCAAAAGCATGGTTGATCCAGCAAATTCTAACCGCTGATCGGGAAGATGCCGGCCTTAAACGGTATACTGTAGGCTGTTTTGTGATGACGGTTGATTACAAGATGGGTGTATCTGATGCCTAGTCATGCTGAGATGATTGCGCGCCGCTTGAACCTTCGCTCAACGCAGGTGGATGCCGCGATAGACCTGTTGGATGCTGGAAATACCCTGCCGTTTATTGCGCGCTATCGCAAAGAAGCGACTGGCGGGCTGGATGATGAGCAGTTGAACGCGCTCGCGGAGCAGTTGGGTCAGCTGCGCGCGCTGGACGAACGCCGGCAGACCATCCTCGCTTCGGTGGAGGGGCAGGGCCTGTTGACCGATGAGCTGCGCGTCTTGCTGCTGTCTGCCGGCACGCTGACGGAGCTGGAAGACCTTTATCAGCCTTATCGGCCCAAACGCCGCACGCGCGCCAGCATCGCGCGCGAGAAGGGGCTGGAAGGCCTTGCTGACCTCATCCTTAAGCAGGTGCGTGTTCGTCAGACTCCGGACGAGCTGGTGCATCCGTATCTGTCTGATGCTGTTCCGACTGCCGCCGAGGCATGGGCCGGTGCGCGTGACATCACCGCTGAGACCATCAGCGATGATGCGCGTGTACGTGGTGCTGTGCGCGAGAAAGCGCTCAAGTGGGGGGTCATCCATAGTGAAAAGCTGAAAGACGCTGTCGATGAGAAACAGGTTTACGAGACGTACTATGCTTTTCAGATGCGGGTGGAGCGGGTGTTGGCCTATCAGGTGCTGGCGCTTAATCGGGGTGAGGCCGAAAAAGTGCTGCGTGTGCGCCTAGAGCTGGATGAGCGTGATTGGCTTCAGCCCATCCACGAGGTGTATCGCCCTGATGCACGTTCGCCGCTGGCTGAGGCGCTGACATTGGCCATCAACGATGCGGCCAAACGTCTGCTGCTGCCGGCAATTGAGCGGGATGTGCGTGCCCATCTGACCGATCAGGCTGAGCAGCACGCCATTAACGTGTTTGCCGTCAACCTGCGCGGCTTGTTGAGTCAGCCGCCATTGAGCGGGCATGTGGTGCTGGGGATTGATCCGGCTTTTCGCACAGGGTGCAAATTGGCGGTGATTGATGGCACGGGCAAGGTGCTGGTGACCGAGACGATTTATCCTCATGAGCCGCAGCGGCGTTGGGCCGAGGCGTTGGCGACACTGCGCCGACTGGTGGAAAAGCATTCGGTCACCCTGCTGGCGATAGGCAATGGCACAGCCTCTAGAGAGACGGAAAAGTTGGCGGCAGAGCTGACATCAACCAACCCTGCCCTGCGCTATATGATGGTGAATGAGGCTGGGGCGAGCGTGTACAGCGCAAGTCCACAGGCGCGGGCTGAGCTTCCGCATCTGGATGTCACCCTGCGCGGCGCAGTTTCGATTGCGCGTCGGGCGCTTGATCCGCTGGCCGAATTGGTAAAAATCGACCCTAAGGCGATTGGGGTTGGGCTGTATCAGCACGATGTCAACCAGAAGCGTCTAAGTGAAAAACTGGATGGCGTGGTCGAGAGTGTGGTGAACCGCGTTGGTGTTGATGTCAATACCGCCTCGGCGGCGCTGCTGTCGCATGTGGCAGGGATCGGGCCAAAGCTGGCCGAGCGCATCGTTCAGCACCGCGATGAAAACGGCACGTTCTCCAGTCGAGATGGCCTGAAAAAAGTAACCGGCCTTGGCCCTAAGGTCTATGAGCAGGCTGTGGGATTTTTGCGGGTGCGCGGCGGGCGCAACGCTTTGGATGCCAGTGCCATTCACCCCGAGAGTTACGCAGCGGCCAATCGCGTGTTAGAGATGGCCGGCACTTCTATGTCCCAAGCTCCTGCCGAGCGTGATGCGGCGCTCAAAACCCTGCGCCAGCAGCATCCGTTGGAGGTGTTGGCGCAGGAACTAGGCGTAGGTGTCCCAACCCTCACCGACATTTTTGAACAGCTGGCCCGTCCGGGCCGCGACCCGCGTGAAGATTTACCCGCCCCCATTCTGCGCGGCGATGTGTTGTCGATGGAGGAGCTGCACGAGGGGATGACTCTGGCTGGTACGGTGCGCAATGTGGTTGATTTTGGCGCGTTCATAGACATCGGGGTAAAGCAAGATGGTTTGCTGCATCGCAGTCAGATGCCGCGCGGCACGGTGCTTTCCGTGGGGCAGGTGATACAGGTATCGATTGTGAGTGTGGATGTGGTACGCGGGCGGATTGGTCTAGGATGGGTGCAGGGGTGATACGCCATCCGTCACCCTGATGCCCGTTCGGTGTTTTGATGGGTGTGATGGATTAAAGGAGTGTTTGCATAATGCACACCAAAGCCGAAATCATCGCTCATCTTAGTGAGACCGCCCAGATGGTTAAGGCAGACCTTGCTGGCATGACGCCGGAGCGGTTTGCGCACGGCGTCGCACCCGAATGGTCGGCTTCGGACTATCTCAAACACCTTCTGCTGAGCGTTAAACCGTTGGTAAAAGGCTTGAAAGTTCCGCGGTTGGTGCTGGCCGGCATGTTTGGTAAGGCCAAGCGCGAGACGATGAGTTTTGCCCAACTGGTCGAAATCTATCGGCAGCGATTGGCAGAGGGCACGCGCGCAGAGGACTTCTCGGATGTTATGCCGCAAACCTTCCGCATCCCTGCCGAGGTGACGGATGAGAAAGCTTATCTTTGTGAGTTGTGGGACAAGGCCAATGCTGACCTGATTGAGGCTTTGGACACATGGAATGAGCAGCAGCTCGATCAGCATGTGCTGCCGCATCCGGTTCTTGGATCAATTACCGTGCGCGAAATGCTGTTCTTTACCGCCTATCACAATCGCCTGCATGGGCAGGACATCCAACGGGCGGGCCACTGAAAGATTTGTGCTCAATTGGTATGTTTTGTGTATGAAGGTCGTTATTTCCCCAAAAACGCCCAAATCAGGTTAAGAAATTGCACAAATTAGCCTTGACGGCTTAACGGCGTGATGCTAACCTAAGTGTATCGACGCCGCGCAGAGAAAAGCGCGGTGTTGGGAGACGAGACGCGGCGGGAGAGCCGCGTTGTGCCCCTTAAC
>DAOUCZ010000181.1:0-7051 GCA_034431675.1 Anaerolineae bacterium
CGCCCAACCCTGACGCCGTCACGCACGCCGCGCCCGACCAATACCGCACGCCCGACCCTGACGCCGTCACGCACACCGCGCCCGACCAATACCCCACGCCCGACCCTGACGCCGTCACGCACGCCGCGCCCGACCAATACCCCGCGCCCAACCCTGACGCCGTCACGCACGCCGCGCCCGACCAAAACCCCACCCCCAACCAGCATCCCGCGCGCCACCGCTACACCGGTCACCAAAGCGCGCACGTCGTCGATTGCTCGCTTGTTCCATCAGAACTTTGCCGCCGACGCGCGCGGGGTTCTGCGTCAGCTTGGGCCGGCGTGGTCGTTAGAGACGGTCAAGGTCAACGGCATAGACAATCAGGTGTATTGCAATGTGGGCCGGCCACACAACGAGAATTATGACCTGTTGTTCTGGGGCAATCCGGCGTGGACGGATTATATTGTCGAGCTGGATGTGCGCTTTAATAACCTTGGGCTGGTGGAGGTGTATGGGCGCTATGAGGGCAGCACCGCCAATTTGTATGCCTATAGGGGCTATGCCAACAGCAAGGACGGCAGCGCCAGCATGGGCTATTATGGGCCGCGCAGTGTTGACCTTGGCGGGCAGAACTTCCGCTTTGTGCGCAGCCGCTGGTACACCCTGCGCATGGAGTTTGATGGGCGGCGGATACGCTATTGGGTGGATAAAACGCTCATCACCAACCGCATCGATTCCAGTCGGTCAAGCGGCTACGCCGGCTTTCTGGTCCATGCTGGCACGTCGGTGTGCATCGACAACATCACGGTGTGGGCGATGGAACGGCCTGTGAACGCGCGCTTTGCCAGTGCCCGTAACGCGGCCAATCTGCGCAGTGGGCCGGGGGAATCGTTTGCCATCGTGGATGTGCTGGCGGCCCGAGAGGGCGTGATCGTCATCGGGCGCAACCGTGATGGCAGCTGGCTGCGCGTGCGCAGTCAGTATGGGGCAGAGGCATGGGTCGCTGCCCGCCTGATGAATCTGTCCAACGTGACGATTAACGCGCTGACGGTCATCACGCCCTAGCGTATGAGCGGGGGCAGCACATGCCCCCGCTTGCTACCGCATTGAGACCGATAGATCGGCGGTGCTGTGCTACAATCACCGTCATGAAGAACATGGTCTCAACGTTTTTGCAGCGCTTTGCGCCCAACACCCTCACGCGGCAGGTCACACTGGCGACGACGGCGGTGGCGTTGGTGGCCGCCTTGGTCGGGTGGGCTGCTGGGCCGGTCGGCGGGGTGTTGATTGCGCCGGTGATCGCCTTGTTGGGCGGGTTGTTTGTGCGGTCGCGGGTGCGCCCGCTGTGGGCCTTGACGGCCTCGGCGCGGCGGATGGGTGCTGGCGACCTTGATACCCCGATTCATCAGCCGTCCAGCTTGTTGGACGTGGCCACGCTGGCCACCATCCTTGAGCGGGCGCGCCAGCGCATTGTGCAAGAGCGGGATGAAGACGCGCGCCGGCGCACGATTCAGGCCTATTTTTTGGCCAATGTCTCGCACGAGTTCCGCACCCCCTTGGCCGGCATGAAGGTGTCGCTGGAGCTGTTGATTGAGAATGCCCGTTCGCTTGACCGGCACGAAACCGACGAGCTGCTGCGCTCGCTGATGACCAGCGCCTCCAGCTTGCAAAGCCTGATTGATAACCTGCTGGAGAGCAGCAAAATCGAGGCCGGTCATTTCAGCCTGCGGCGCGGATGGGCGGCATTGGCTGGCCCGCTGGCATCGGCCTTGCGGGTGATGCAGCCCTTGATGGCCCGTCGCGCCCAGACCCTGACGCTGGATGTGCCGCTGATGCTGCCGGTGCTGAATATGGACGAGACACGGGTGGCACAGGTCATCCTCAACCTGCTGGGCAACGCCAGCAAATACAGCCCGATGGGCACGCCGATTGACCTGTGCGTGATGGAGGCCGACAGCGTGGTGCGGGTGGAGGTGAGTGACTGCGGGGCGGGCCTGCCGCCAGAGCGCGCCGCCTCGGCCTTTCGCCCGTTCACGCGCCTTGGCGAGGGCGAAGCTGAGGACTACGGTGCGGGCCTCGGTTTGGCGGTGGTCAAGGCAGTGGTCGAGGCCCATGGTGGGCAGGTCGGCTATCATCCCCGCCCGTCAGGCGGTTCAACCTTTTGGTTTACCCTGCCCATGCAGGGCGAGAAGTGAGAGAAGAGCTGTATGCGTGCGCTGATTGTCGATGATGACCTTGTGCTGGCAGACGTCATCGCGTTTACCCTGCGACGGGCCGGGTTCGAGCCGGTGCTGGCCCATGACGGCGAAGCCGCCCTCCAACGCTTTGAGGAGGAGCAGCCCAGCGTGATCGTGCTGGACGTGCAGCTGCCCAAGCTGGATGGGCGCGAGGTCTGCCAGCGCATCCGTGCCCGCTCAAGCGTCCCGATTGTGATGCTGACGGTGCTGGATTCGGATCAGGATGTGGTGACCGGCCTAGAGCTGGGGGCGGATGACTACATCACCAAGCCGTTTAGCCCGGCCCAGCTGGTGGCGCGCGTGCAGGCGGTGCTGCGGCGCAGTGGTGCGGCCATGCCGGCCAAGCGCCTGACCTTTGCCGACCTGACACTGATACCTGACCGCCACAGTGTGGAGCGTGATGGCGAGCCGGCCATCCAGCTGACACCGCTGGAATTTCGCCTGCTCGAGGCGCTGCTGATGAACAGCGAAAAGGTGCTGGCCACCCATGTGCTGATTGAGGCGGTGTATGGGGCGGGCGGCGGCGATAAGGCCATGCTCAAGCAGTTGGTCTATCGCCTGCGCAAAAAGCTGTCTCCCGATGAAGAACGTCCACCTCAGACCGAAATCGAGGCCATCCCGGGCCTTGGTTATGCGCTGGTGCGCCGGAGCGCTGCCCCGTGACCGCGTATCTGCCGCTGGCGGGCCTACCGCTTGACCATGCGGTGGTGCGCCGTCTGCCGCGCGCGCTGGCGCTGCATCATCTGGCGCTGGTGGTGGCCGAGGACGAAGACAGCGTGACCGTGGCGCTGGCCGACCCGACTAACCCGACCTCGCGGCAGCGCATCCAGAGTGCGCTGGGGGCAAACCTGACCATTGTGCGCAGCGATGCCGACGCGATTCGTGCCGCGCTCAACCGCGCATGGTCAGATGCGCCGACACGCGGCGGCCTTGTGATTGGCGGATCGGTGCCGCTGCGCCCGATGCTGACAGCCTATGCCCAACGGGTGATCCTGCCGGCTTTTCCGGCGCTGGCCATCGAGTCGAGCCTGCCGCCGCGCCTGCTGCTGACCTATGAGCAAACGCCAGAGCGGCGGGCCGCTGCCATCATCAAGCCCGAGTCGTCGGTGTGGGTGTGTGTTGACCCCGCCCGTGACATCAAGACCGTGCTGGTGGCCATCCGCAGCGGCCCGCCCGATTGGCAGGCGGCAGAGTGGGCGGCTCAGCTGGCCCACGCTTATGGCGGTTCAATCACCCTGATGGCTTCAACCGGCAGCGCACGCAGCGCCATCCTCAGCCCGCACGCCGCCTATCTCTCGGCAGACGACCCGCGCGGCGCGCATGTGGCCGACCTCGCCCTGATTTTGACCGGTCACGGGCTGACGGGCCGTTTGAAGGTGCGCGAGGGCAGTTTTGTCGATGCCGCCATCGCCGAATGCCTCGCCATCCGCCCCGACCTGCTGATTATCGGCGCAGAGCAGGCGGGACAGCAAGCCGCCCACATCCTCACGCAGGTGGCCGAGGTCGTGGGCGGCTTGTTGGTCTTGAAGGGTTAGGGTTAGCGGGGCGGGGCTTGTTTAGCGCGCCATCGGCATGATGACGTAGAGGAAGCTGTTTTCGCGGCCCAGCGGGCGCAGCACGCCCGGGTTGGCCGGCCCTTTGGATTGCAGCACGACTTGTTCATCGGGCAGCACGCGCAGCACGTCAATCAGGTACTTGATGTTGAAGCTGATGTCTACCGGCTCGCCCTCTACCGAGGCGTCAAGGAAGCCTTCGTTGTCGCCGCGCTCTTGGCTTCTGCCCACAATCGTCACCTCGCCGGGTGCCCCTGCGCCGGTCGGCGGCTTGACATACAGCCGTCCGGTAAAGGCGTTATCACGGGCAAAGATTTCGGCGCGCTGGCAGGCGGCCAGCAGGTCGGTGCGGAACATCACGGTGGAGGTGCTGTATTCCTTGGGGATGACGCTCTCGAACGGCGGGAACTTGTGATCGAGAAGCTGGGCGCTGATTTCGACCGAGCCGATGGTGAACAGCACGATGTCGCGCTCGTCTGGCAGGCCAATCAGCACGCTTTCGGTGTCATCCTGAATGACGCGCGCCACTTCGGCCAGCGAGCGGGCCGGAATCAGCAGGTTGATGGGTTTATCGAACTTTTGGTGCAGCTCGCCGGTGTGCACGGCCAGCCGATAGCCATCGGCAGCAGCCATCGTCAGCTTGACGCCGTTGAACTCTATGAACACGCCGGTCAGCGCTGGGCGGTGGTCTTCGACCGCGGCGGCAAAGGCCACCTGCGTAATCATTGACTTAAAGGTCGCCGCATCAATCGACAGGTCGCTGCGCCCGCCTTCGACAGTGGGGGGGAACTCGTGCGCGTCGATGCCTTTGATGTTGCCTTTGTTGGCCCCGCAGCGCACATGCATGGTCTGGGTGGCCGCATCAAGGTTGAGGTCTACCCGATCATTCGACAGGTTGTTGACCAGCTCGGCAAAGGTCTTGGCCGGCAGGGTCACCGCGCCTTCGATGTCCACATTAGCGCCAATCCAGCATGTGATGCCAAGGCCAAGGCTGAGGTTGACGGCGGACAACTTCAAGCGCGAGTCCTCGGTCTTGAGCAGGACATTGTTCAGCACAGGCATCGAAGGCCGGCTTTCGACGGCACGGCTGACGATGCCTAGCCCTTTTGCCAGATTGGTCTGCAATACCGATAACCGCATGGGGTCGCGCTCCTTGTTGCGTCGTTTTTTTGGCCTAAAGATGGCCCAAAAAATCCAGATGGGAATGTTCCAAAGTATCACGCATTATACCGCACATCTGTTTGGGCGTGAGGGCGGAATATGGTGTGTTTTGGGTTATAGAACCGCTTGAATCGCAAGAGCGCTGACCGCCTAATGGGGGCTGCCAGCGCTCTTGCACAAGGGAGGGGGACATCATGCATCGGCCATTTGTGTGGGGCAGGCCGACCCGCCCCTTACCCCCCACCATCCTCGCCAAGATGGCAGGGGGCGTGATGTTTCGGCGGCGGCCAGCACACTACCAATACACAGACTTGCACGCACACACCGTTACAGGAGGAGAACCCACACCACTGCTGGCCGTGCCGCCGCTATCACCGAGGTTATGTCGTTCAGAATTTTCAAAAACTTTTGAACGACATAATCACAGCATACAGCTAAACCCCGTGCCTGACAAGCACCTGTGGGGGATTTCTCATCGGGCGTTATCGGTTTACTCAGGTGAGGGGGACGGGCAAAAGTGGGTTACAATAAGTCGTGATGTTCTTCACAGATGGATGTTTGTTTATTTTGCGCCACAGGGATGGGTAAAAAACGATGGCATGGGATGTCGTGACGTTAGGAGAGGCGTTGGTGCGCCTGACACCACCGGCGATGCGCCGACTGGAGGACGCCGCGGCGTTGGAGGTGGATGTGAGCGGCAGCGAGGCCAACACGGCGGTCGGGTTAGCGCGCCTTGGGGTATCGGTGCTGTGGCTGTCGCGCTTGACCGATAATGTGATGGGCCGGCAGGTGGTGCGGCGTTTGGCCGGCTGTGGGGTGGACGTGCAGCACGTGACGTGGACGGAAAAAGACCGCGTTGGCATCCTGTATCAAGAAGAAGCTGCTGCGCCGCGCGGTGCGCGTGCGCTGTATGACCGGGCCGGCAGCGCCATGACGCGCATCCGCCCGACCGAGCTGCCGGCGGCGGTGTTTGTGCCGGAGCAGGCGCGCGTGCTGCATCTGACCGGCATCACGCCGGCGCTGAGCAGCTCTGCCAATACCACGGCGCTGCACGCGCTCAAGCGCGCGGTGGATGCCGGTTGGCGCGTGTCGTTTGATGTCAATTATCGGGCGCATCTGTGGTCTGGGGACGATGCCCGCAGCGGGGTTGAGCCGTTTTTGCGCGCGGCGGATGTCGCCTTTATCTCGCGCGAGGATGCGCGCGCCATCTATGGCATTGCCGAGAGTGTGCCGGCTCAGCGCGCGCTGGACACGGTGGCGGCCTATTTTCCGCAGGCGGTGTGGGTGATGACGTTGGGCGAAGGCGGGGCGCTGGCCCGTGAGCGTGACGGCAAGATTTATCGTCAACCTGCGCCGCGCTGTGCCAACCTGTATCAGACGGGCGGCGGCGGGGCGTTTAGTGCCGGCTTTTTGGCGGCTTATGTCAAGGGCGCGCCGGTCATTGAGGCTTTGCAGTGGGGGGTTGCTGCTGCCGCGCTCAAACGCGCCATCCCGGGCGACCTTGCGCTGCTGGAGCGGGCCGACCTGCTGCGCTTAATCGGCGAGCTGTGAAAACACCTCCGCAGTATGGCGAAACTGTGCTATTATATGCAGCAGGCGTGGTGCGGGATTGCGCCCATCATGCCTGCTGCGGGGCGGTTTGTCCATCATTGCGCGGCTGAGTGGGTTACTTGGGGATGTAGAATATACTTTCATCCACAGGCGACAAATTTTAGCAGACTAACCGAAAGAGGAGTTGTTCATGTTTGATGCGCTACTTGGGAATGCTAGTGAAGTTGAACTTAAGGAAATACAGGCTGAGATTATCCCGCTGCTCATTGCGGGAGAAAACGCCCTAAAAGCCTATAAGGTTATTCGTGACTTATTCATCTTCACAGATAAGCGCCTGATCCTTATCGATAAACAAGGTATCAGTGGCAAAAAGGTAGAATACCTGTCAGTCCCATATCGTGCGATTACTCACTTTGCAGTCGAGACGGCTGGAACCTTTGACAGAGACTCGGAAATCAAAATCTGGATCTCGGGTGGTCATTTCATTACAAAGGAAATCAAAAAAGGGATAGACATTAGCGATCTTCAAAGAATTCTGGCAACACATGTGTTGTAGGGGCGAATCGTGAT
>DAOUCZ010000182.1:0-4456 GCA_034431675.1 Anaerolineae bacterium
TTTACCATGTTATGCTGTATTTCATTCAAGATGAATTGAACCACAAGAGGTTAAATCAATGTTGCAACCTGTCCCGCTGACGGCCTTCCATGTCATGACCAAACCACGCGGGGCGATTTGTAACCTTGACTGCAAATACTGTTATTTTCTCTCAAAAGAACGCTTATACCCCGACAGCAGCTTCCGTATGTCGGACAATTTGCTCGAAGCATACACCCGGCAATATATTGAAGCGCAGTCCGTCCCCGAAATCACCTTCGCATGGCAGGGTGGAGAACCCACCTTGATGGGCTTGGATTTCTACAAGCTGGCGATTTCGTATCAGCAGAAATACCGCAAGCCCAATACCCGCATCTTAAACACCTTGCAAACCAACGCGGTCAGCTTAGATGACGAATGGTGCGCGTTTTTTAAGGCGCATGATTTTCTCATCGGTGTGAGCTTGGACGGCTACGCCGAAGTACACGATTTTTACCGCGTGGATAAAGGCGGCAGCCCGACCTTTCAGCGCGTGATGGACGGGATTGGGCTGCTGCAAAAACACGGGGTCGAATTCAACATCTTGACCACTGTCCACGCCGCCAACGCTGACCATGGTTTAGCGGTTTACCGTTTTTTGCGTGATGAGGTCAAAACCCAATTCATCCAATTCATCCCGATTGTCGAGCGCGCCAACCAGACCGGGTTTCAAGAAGGCGACAGCGTGACGGATCGCTCCATCACGGCAGAGGGATATGGCCGCTTCCTGATCGAGGTCTTCGACGAGTGGGTGAGGCGCGATGTCGGGCGGATGTTCGTCCAGATTTTCGATGTATCGCTGGCGGCGTGGGTAGGTGATAGACCCGGCCTGTGTATCTTTGAGGAAACCTGCGGCATGGGCATGGCCATGGAACACAACGGCGACGTGTATTCGTGCGATCACTTCGTCGAACCCAAACATCACATCGGGAATATCATCGACATCCCCCTCAGCGAGATTGCCAACGGCGCACAACAGCGTGCCTTTGGGAACGCCAAGCGCGACACGCTGCCACAATACTGCCGCGAATGCCCGGTCAAATTCATCTGTAATGGTGGATGCCCCAAAGACCGCTTTATCACCACACCCGACGGCGAGGCCGGACTCAATTATTTGTGTGCAGGGTTCAAAGCCTTCTTTACCCACATCAACGAACCAATGCGATTCATGGCCCACCAACTGATGCTCCGCCGCAGCCCCGCCCACGTGATGGCGTATATGGCGCAGCGTTGACCTATTTTTATCCATTTACCCCGAAGGAAACCGCACACATGGCAAGTCAGCAGAACGTCGTTATTTTCATCACCGACCAAGAACGGGCGACCCAGCACTTTGGCGGCACAACCCGTGAAGCGGACCTCGCATGGGAACAGGCCAATCTCCCCAACCTGACGTGGCTCAAGCAGAACGGTGTGTCGTTCAGCAACGCTTACTGTAACGCGACCATGTGTACTCCCAGCCGCTGCACGTTATATACCGGTTTGTATCCGGCACAGCACCAAGCCAAAGACACCTTGACCGATAACGGCAGCTTTTCCCCCAGCGAGACCTCACTCGACCCGACCATCTTCAATATCGCGCACTTGTTCCACAGCGCGGGGTATCAGGTACAGTTTCGCGGCAAGTGGCACCTGTGCAAAAACCCGGTGGACGGCACGACCTACGTCCGCACCGAAGATGTCGCGCAGTATGGGTTTGCGGGGTGGGTGGGGCCTGATTCCGGCCAAGACCAAGCCATCACTAATATGGGTGGCGGCTTCTTGAACCATGACGGCGCTTATATGAAGCAAATCAAGGCCTTCTTGGGATCGCAAGAAGTGCATGAAAAACCGTTCTTGCTGATCTGCTCGTTGGTTAACCCGCATGACGTTCTGGCCTACCCCGTTCAATGGGAATATGGATACACGCCAGATTGGTTTGAGGGCGATGTGCTGTTGGATTACACCAAGACGCACGACGAGGATCTGACTGAAACCCAAAAACCCCGCGCCCAAGCTCAAGCTGCCCAAGGCGCGCCGTTTTTGTTGGGGCCGCTGGTCACGCCAGAAAACAAGACCAATTACCTCAATTTCTATGCCAACCTCATCAAATTGCAGGACACCTACCTCGGTGAGGTCATCGACCAACTCCGCAAAGAAGGGTTGTTGGACGAAACCGTGATTATCCGCACAGCTGACCACGGCGAGATGGGCATGTCGCACGGTGGGCTGCGCCAGAAAGCGTTCATGGCCTATGAAGAGGCCATCCGTATCCCATTGGTGATTTCAATGCCCGGTCAATTGGGCAAAGGCACAGAAACATCGCAGTTCGCCGGTCTGGTAGACATCCTGCCCACCTTGGCGGATTGGTTGGGCAAGTCCGAAATCGTCGAAAAACTGCCCGGCAGCAGCTTGTTGAGCGTGATCCAAGACCCGCAGAACGCCAGCCCAGTCCAAGATTCGATCCTGTTCACGTTTGACGACATCCGGGCGGGGAACCCCAACAAGGTCGCCATCAACACCGTCGCCAACCGCTTACGCACGCTCCGCACGGCGCGCTGGAAGTTCAGCCGTTATTTCCACTCCGAAAGCACGGCCTACCCCGAATACGAGCTGTACGACCTCGAACTCGACCCGATTGAACTGTACAACCTCTCATCGGCGCAGGTCGTCCAGCAGTTGATTGAAAGTGGTGCTCGCCCGCCTGAATATGCCGACTTGGTCAAGCAGATGCTCAAAGAGATGGCTGAAAAACTTCATCAAACCGAGCAGGACAAGCTGTGGGGCTATGCGCCGACCCATACCACGATGAAGCAGCGGCAGCTCAACCAACTCAACAAGAACCAGACCTCTTAAGCACGGTCTGGGTTGATTCGTTAACCGCCACTGGCCTTGCGCCGGTGGCTGTTGATGGATAGAAAATCTACCGGATTACAGGTGGGCGGGTAGCCGGTGGCTGCCCGCCCCCTTTTTTGCGAGCAAACAGCGGGATGAGCGGAGTTCCTCAAACGAGGGCTAAACCATCCCATGCTAAAACCCGCTAAGACGCTATAATTAGCTTGGATCATTTTCTCTCATTGAGCAAAAGCAAAGCCGTATTTCATGTCTCAACAACCCCTCCTCAGTGCTGGCACACCACACCTCAATAATGGTCTGTTTTCAGATTATTACCTGAACGAAATCCTGCCCACGCTCCCCGAGTGGAACGAGGGTGTGCTGTTTGCTGAGTCTAAAGCAGTCCTTCAACAACTGCGTGATCTGCGTGAACGGACAAATCCCGCGGCGCTGGATGAATCACAGCTCGAAGAACAGTGGGTTAAGCCCATACTGTCTGCATTGAATTTGCATTACTCGGTGCAGGTGAAGATACGCTATCGAGATCACGGACACCGCAAGCCCGATTACCTGTTCGTCGGCAGTGACGTAGAAGCCCGCGCCCTGACCAGTGAAATCTATACGCCGAGTCAGATTTCGCACGCGCTGGCCGTGGGTGACGCCAAGCGTTGGGGCGTTAACCTTGACCAATCAGCACCGAATCAGCGTAACCCAGCCCAGCAGATCGATGAATATCTGCGCTACAGCGAGTTAACTTGGGGTATCTTGACCGATGGACGCTATTGGCGGCTGTACCATCGCGATACCAGCAAATACAACAGCTATTACGCCGTTGACCTTGAAGAGTTGATCGAAAAGAACAATACCGATGCCTTTATGTATTTCTACGCCTTTTTTCGGCTGGAAGCGTTCACTTCCGGCTGGTTGGCAAAAGTTTTGGCAGGCAGCGAAGATTTTGCTCAGAAGCTGACCGACAAGCTTGAAGACGAAGTCTATGAAGCGCTGGAACTGATCGCGCAGGGATTTCTTGATTACCGCCGCAACCGTCTAAAACCCGATGCGGCTACCCTGCGCCTGATTTATGAGCAGAGCCTCGTGCTGTTGTACCGGCTGCTCTTTATTTTTTACGCTGAGAGCCGCGAAATTCTGCCCCTCAACCAAAACCCTGAATATACAAACCAGCGTGGTTTGGCGGCGATCAAACGGTCTGTCGCTCACATGACCGACTTAAAGTCTGCGCTTAACCGAGACAGCGGGGAGATTTACCAGCGCCTAGGCGACTTGTTTTTCTTTATAGATTCGGGTCATCCACAGCTCGACCTCCCGCCCTATAACGGGAAGTTGTTTTCTCCGATTGAACACACCTTTCTGGTGGATAAAGCCGTTGGCGATGCATATCTGGTTCAGGCGTTGGATAAGCTGGCGCGTGTGGATGTGGTGGAGAACCGTCGGACAAAACGCGTCTTTGTCGATTACCGTGATTTAGAAGTGCGACATCTGGGCAGCATCTACGAAAAACTGCTGGAATATGAGATCGACGTGGCCGCTGAACCGCTGGCGTTGAAGAACGGGCAGTATGTCCCTACCAGCGATCCCGCCAGCGCCATTAAACAACCCGGACAGG
>DAOUCZ010000183.1:0-26502 GCA_034431675.1 Anaerolineae bacterium
AAACGGGCGAATCACATTTTCATCCCCAGCACGCGCACAAAGCCGGCCCGAACGGCGTATAACCCCTTCAACCACAGTGGATGATACGTCAGCGCGCCGGCGATAAACTGGCGCAGCGTCACCGCGCCCTCGATGCGTTTGACATCAAAATGATCGTGCTTTTGCAGCAAAACACGGACGGCCTCAATCGACTGGAGGGTATTGTTCATGGGGACACCTTTTTGTGATGAAATTCACAATTCAAGGTGATCATACCCCTTATCCCCCAACGCCGCAATTTTTGGGCGTTTGCCTGCCGGCTCAGGCGGTGATGGTCAGCTCGCGGTGTGTGACATGCCCGCGGCGGGCCACAAAGTCGGCGACAAAGCGGCCATAGGCCATGGCCGGCCATGGGCGTCCGCTGACGGTGGTTTGGCGGGCGTGGAGGGCGGCGCGCAGCTCTGCGGCGGTGCTGCCGGCAAAATGCGTGCGGCCTGTGCCGACCGCGCCGAGGGTATGGGCATCGCTGCCGCCGGTGACCGCGAGGCCGAGCAGGGCGGCCACCTGCGCCGCGCGGCGGTTCGACCCCGGCACAATCACCGAGGCGTTAAAGGCTTCCAGCCCGTCGAGGCCGGCGCGCAGCAGATGGCGCGGGTCTTGGCGATAGGCGTGCCATGCCCGTCGCACCTCGCCCATCTGACGGAAGAACGGGTGGGCCAAGATGGCAAGGCCGCCCGCCTCGTGGATGGCGGCGGCGGTCTCGGCCATCGACAGGGCTGGCGGGATGGGGGTGGTGACCCACAGCGCCAGAACATGCCCCTCTGCACTGCTGACCTCGACTCCCGGCACGATGTCGAAGGGGTAACGCTCGCGGCGGGCATAGGCCCACAAGCTGGCATCCAGCCGGTCGTGGTCGGTGATGGCGATCACGTCCAGATGCCGGCGGCGCGCCACGCTGTCCAGCAGGGCTTGCACGGACATGATGCCATCGCTGACGGTGGTATGCATGTGCAGGTCGGCCCGCCCCGGGCCAATACGTTGGGTCATCGGGTTCTCCTCGCATCTGTTGGTATGTGTGGGGGATAACACATCTGCCCCAGCTTCCCAACGATAGCAGTGGGATGTAAAGGGCGGGTTAAGCGGGGGTATCAGTTGTGCAAATGGGTGATAAATCCCCTGCCGATGGGGGTAGACAGTGCGCGCGGGCGGGGGTTACAATGCCTTTTAACCGTGTATTCAATCCCGTGCACGGCCCTTTTGCCCCCCCACACGAAGGAGAGCCACCCATGACTCACTTCAGCGTAACGGACGTGTTGGTCGTCCGCTCTTCTCTTATCTAGCGGCATCCCCTGCCGCGCCTCCCCCCTCTACGCCCAAACGCGCTCCCCCTGCCGCCGCCCCGCCGCGTTGGCCGCTTGGCGGCTGTGTGATGCCTGTTGTAACCCAATTTGATGCGTAGAGGAGACTCACCCCCATGAACGATTACCAACCCTATACCCCGCAGGACATCGAAGCGGGCTGGCAGCACCGCTGGCAGCACGAGGGCATTTATCGCGCCCGCGTGGATTGGAGTAAGCCCAAGCACTATGCCCTGACGATGCTGCCCTATCCCAGCGGGGATTTGCACATCGGACACTGGTTTGCCATGACCCCGTCTGATGCGCGCGCACGGTTTATGCGGATGCGCGGCTATAACGTGCTGTTCCCGATGGGCTTTGACGCCTTTGGCCTGCCCGCCGAAAGCGCAGCCGTGCAGCGCGGCATCCACCCGGCGGAGTGGACATATAAGAACATCGAGCGGATGCGCGGCCAGCTGCGCACGATGGGCACGATGTTTGACTGGGAGCGCGAAATCGTGTCGTGCGATCCGGTCTATTACCGCTGGACAGAGTGGTTCTTTAAGCTGTTCTATGAAAACGGGCTGGCCTTTCGCGGTGAGGCCATCGTCAACTGGTCGGACGCGCTGCAAACCGTGCTGGCCAATGAGCAGGTCATCGACGGCAAGGATGAGCGTCTGGGCCAGCCGGTCGTCCAAAAGCTGATGACCCAATGGTTCTTCCGCTATACCCGCTATGCCGACGAGATGCTGAATTTCGACACCATTGATTGGCCAGAGCCGGTCAAAATCATGCAGACCAAATGGATCGGGCGCAGCGAGGGCGCGCGCGTGCGCTTCCACACCGAGGCTGGCGAGGTCATCGAGGTGTTTACCACCCGTCCGGATACGCTGTGGGGCGCAACCTTTATGGTGCTCGCGCCAGAGCACCCGCTGGTGGAGGCGCTGACCACCGATGCCCAGCGCGAGGCGGTGCGCGCCTATGTGGCCGAGGCAGCACGCAAGACCGAGCTTGACCGGCAGACCGACGACCGCGAGAAGACTGGCGTGTTCACCGGCAGCTATGCCATCAATCCGGTCAGCGGCGAAAAGATAGCGGTGTGGGTGGCCGACTATGTGATGATGGGCTATGGCACGGGGGCGATTATGGCGGTGGCCGCGCACGACGAGCGCGACTTTGCCTTTGCCCGTGCGCAGGGCCTGCCAGTGCGCATGGTCATCCAGCCCGAGGGGATGCCGCTGCTGGACGATGCCGACATCCACGCGCCGATTTTGGGCACAGGGGTGATGGTCAACAGCGGGCCGTTTGACGGTACGCCAAGCAACGGCGAAAAAGGCCGCAAGAACCCGGCCATCTCTGCGGTCATCGACTATCTGGTTGAGCAGAACATCGGGCAAGAGGCCATCAACTACCGCCTGCGCGACTGGCTGATCAGCCGGCAGCGTTATTGGGGCAGCCCCATCCCCGTCATCCACCGTGCCGACGGCGGCATCGAGCTGGTGCCTGACGACCAGCTGCCGGTGGAACTGCCAAAAGATGTGCAGATGACCGGCTATGGCAACCCGCTGAGCAATCACGCCGGTTTTGTCAACGTCACCGACAGCGACGGAAACCCTGCCCGCCGCGAGACCGACACGATGGACACCTTTATGTGCTCGTCGTGGTATCACCTCCGCTATCTGTCGCCGCACTATGACCGTGCGCCGTTTGACCCCGAAGAGGCGGCTTATTGGCTGCCGGTTGATACCTATACGGGCGGGGCAGAACATGCCACCATGCACCTGCTGTATACGCGCTGGTTTAACAAAGCTCTGCGCGACCTTGGCGTGTTCGATGAGGCCAAGCGCATCGCCGCCGAGCACGGGCGCGAGACCGACGGCTTGTTTGACGAGCCGATGATACAGCTGCGCAATCAGGGGCAGATTTTGGGCGGCCAGCGCAAAGGCGACCTGATTGTGGCGTCGGGGCGCATCGAAGGGGTAAAGATGTTTGCCAGCCGCGTCGAGGTGGTCGAGTCGTTTGAGGGCAAGCTGGGCGATGGGGTGTATTGGGGCGAGCTGATGAAGCGCACCGAGAACCTGCTGACGCTGGCCACGCCAGACGGCACGACCTATACCGTCGAGGTGGTGGACGGCGGCGAGGTGGTCATCCCGTCCATCCCCGGGCCGAACACGGTCAACCAGCTCAAGCACCATCTGGAGGTGGAGCGCATGTCCAAGAGCCGCGGCAACGTGGTCAACCCCGATGACTTGGTGCGCGAATATGGCGCGGACACCGTGCGCGCCTATATGATGTTTGCCTTTGACTGGAGTAAGGGCGGCCCGTGGGACAATCAGCAGATTCAGGGCGTGGTGCGCTGGCTGAACGACGTGTGGGACATCGTGCACGGGGCGGCCCATGCCCCAGAGGCGGGCGATGCGGCGGTGGAACGGCAGGTCGAGCGCAAGCTGCATCAGCTGATTGACCGCATCACGCGCAGCTTTGAGCAGTTCAGCTTTAATACCGCCGTGGCAGCCCTGATGGAAGCGCGCAACACCCTCAAAACACCGGTGCGCGAGGGCAAAATCGGGCGTGAGACCCTGCGCGAGCTGTTGAGCATCGTGCTGCGCCTGATGGCGCCGGTGACGCCGCACATCGCCGAAGAGCTGTGGACGAACACGCTGGGCCTGCCGTTCAGCGTACATCAACAGGCGTGGCCCGCCTATGATGCGGCCAAAGCCGCTGAGGAGGTTGTGCCGCTGGTGATTATGGTCAACGGGCGCGTGCGCGGCAAAATCGAGGTGGCCGCCGGCATCAGCGAGGCCGACGCACTGAGTGCGGCCATGTCCCACGAGTGGGTGGTGAAGTCGCTGAACGGGGGCGAGCCGCGCAAGGTGATTTTCATCGACGGCAAAGAACCCAAGGTCAACGTGGTGGTCTAGTTTCTGGCCGGTGGGGGCGCAGTGTGTGCCCCCACCGGTGTTTTTTGGGGTGCACCCCCTTGGTGTTTGTTTTTTGTGAAAAAATGGAGGCGGGCCATGCCCTCACTGCTGATCCAAAACGGCGCGGTGCTGACTCTGGACGAGGCCGGCACACAGGCCGACATCCTGCGCGCGCACGATGTTCTGATTGAGGGGGCGTACATCCGCGCGGTACAGCCCACCGGTCAGGCCGACCCGAGCCAGTTTGACGACGTGATACGAGCGGGCGGCCAGCTGGTGATGCCGGGCCTGATTAACACCCATGCGCACGTGCCGATGGTGATTTTTAGGGGGTTGGCCGAGGACGTCAGCATTGAGCGCTGGTTTAACGAGTTCATCTGGCCGCTAGAGAGCAACCTTCAGCCGGATGATGTGTATTGGGGGATGCTGCTGGGGGCGGCGGAGATGCTGCGCGGCGGGGTCACCACGGTGGCCGACCACTACTTTTATATGGATGTGGGGGCGCGCGCCATCGAGCAGAGCGGGATGCGTGGGGTGCTGGGCTGGGCGATGTTTGGCAGTCAGGGGCAGGGGGCGCTGGAGACCACCGAGCGCTTTGTGAAGGCGCATCAGGGCACGGCAGATGGGCGCATCACCACCGTGATTGCCCCGCACGCGCCGTATACCTGTGATGATGATTTTCTGCGCGCTTCAGCCCGCCTTGTCGATGCGCTGGGCGTGCCGGCGCACATCCATGCGGCAGAGATGCGCCAACAGACCGAGCTGAGCCTGCAAAAGCGCGGTCAAACCCCGATACAAGTGCTGGAGGAGACCGGCCTGCTGCGCGCCGGCACGATTATCGCCCATGCCTGCGGGGTGCTGCCCTCTGACATCGAGCTGATGGCCGAGGCCAAGGTGGGGGTGGCGCATGCGCCCAAGACCTATCTCAAGCTGGGGATGGATGTGACGCCGATACCGGCGCTGCGGCAAGCTGGGGTGGCGGTTGGGCTGGCCAGCGATGGCGCGGTCAGCAACAACACGCTTGACCTGTGGGAGGCGCTGCGGCTGTGCGCCATGATGCAAAAAGACCGCGCGCGTCAGCCCGAGGTGCTGCCGCTGGCCGAGGCCCTGCTGATTGCCACGCGCGAGAGCGCCCGCGTGCTGGGGATGGATGACCGGCTTGGGGCGGTCAAGGCCGGCTATCTGGCCGATGTGATTGTGGTGGATTTGTCGGGGCTGCACCATCAGCCGCTGCACAGCGTGCCGGCCTCGCTGGTCTATAACACCATGGCGTCCGACGTGCAAACGGTGATTGTCAACGGACAAGTGGTGATGCGTGACCGGGTGCTGCGCACGCTTGACCCCGCGCAGGTGGTGCATCAGGTCAACCGCAACATGCAGCGGCTGGCCCAGCGCGTGCCGGGCCAGCGCATCCAAACCTATCGGCCCTAGTGTCGGCCATTGGCGCGGTTTTTGGACAACAGCTCGGCCAAGCGCTCAAACGCCACAAAAATCGTGACCGAGTCGCCGGCGCACAGCACCTGATCGTTGGGCGGGTGCACGTCTGGCTCGGTGTCGTCATCGCCAGATACCAGCAGCACAATATCGACGTCGTAGCGGTCTTGCACACTGCCGACCGTGCGCCCCTCAAAGGCCGAGCCGGCAGCGACCGTCAGGCGCACCACCACATAGGAGCGCCCGCGCACGTGGATGGTCTGGGTGATGTCTGCCCCGACCGCTGCGCCGGCAAACACCGGTGCAGACACCTCTGCCGAGCTGACGATGCGCTCCACCCCCAAGAACTCGCGCAGCTGCTTGGCATATTGGCTGTCCCACGTGCGCGCCACGATGCGCACCTGCGGATTGAGGTCGCGGGCACGCATGATGATTTCGAAATTGATGGCGTCGCTGGAGGTGCACACCACCAGCGCCTGCGCGGTGTGCAGATAGGCGCGGGCCAGCGTTTCGGCGCTGCGCCCGTCCCCGTCAATCATCACCACGTTCATCGCGCTCAGGGTGCTGGCGGTCTCGGGCGTAAAGCCTTGGTTGACCGCCACCACCTGCGTTTTTAGGTCAATCAGCGCGCGGGCCACGCCAAGGCCGACATGCCCCAGCCCAATCACGATGGTATGGTCTTTCATGGTTGATGCGATGGCCTCCTGCCACGCCGCAGCGCGCCCGCTGCGGTCAAAAAACAACTGGATGAACTGCACGATTTGCCCCAGCACAAACAGGCCGGCAAACGGCATCACATACCAAAACATCACCATGGGGGCTGGCATCCCTGCCGGCGGCGGCTCGGCCTGCAAGGTCATCAGCTGGGCCATGTGATACGGCAGGTCGATGGTGGGGATATGGTCATCCGGCGCGATGTCGTATGCCGCCTGCATCATCCCATACAAGCTGCCCGCCCCCAGCGTGGTCAGCACAAACAGCACCAGCGTAGCGCGAAATTCGCGCAGCAGGCGCATGGTATCGCGAAAGCTGGCCCGCCAGCGCTGTCCAACACTCAGGCGCTGACGGGGCAGAAGGTCGGCGGAAGGGGTCATGGGATGGCGTCTACCGGAACAAGGGCTTGCACAAGGTCGCTGGGGTCATATTCTACCACCCAACCGGTCAGGCCGCTGGCGGTGACCACCTCCCACCAGCGGAATCCGGCGGCATCGCGCCGCTGACCGGTGAGGGTGACCAGCGTGCCATCAGGCAGATTGGTCAGGATGTCGGCGTTGGTCATGGCGCCCGGGGCGACACGCACGCGCTGGCTCAGCCCGCCGATGGTGTTGATTTCGGCCTGTGTGCCGGCCTCAAGGATGAGCGTGGAGGCGGGCAGCGCTGCCAGCGTCGGCAGGGGCGGGAACGGGCGGGCCGGCGGCGTGCCCTCAGACGGGCACAGCGGCAGGCGGAAGGCCTCGCGCTCGGTGCAGGTCAAATCGCGCACGTGGCGGTTGGCCAGCGTCCATGCCAGCAGCGACTCCAGCGACGGGTAAAGCCGCCACAAGCGCATCCGCCCGTCGCGCAGGGCGGTCAGCACGGTTTGCGCGTCCTCGCTGATGACCGCGGTCTGAATCCCCTCATTGGACGGGTCGGGCATGGTGTAGCGCCGCACCTCAAACCCCGACTCGATGTCCCAGACCCGCAGCGTGCCGTCTGTGCTGGTGGAGAGGGCGGTTTGCCCGTCTGGGCTAAACGACACCGACAGCACGTTCTGCGCGTGGCCGGCCAGCCGCCGAATCAGCGCGCCGTCCTGTGTGCTGTAGATGGCCAAGCGCCCACCGGTTGTGCCGACCAGCACCTGTGTGCCCTGTGGGTGCACCGCCAGTGCCTGCACGCCGCGGTCATCAATCTCGATGCTAAAGCGCTGCGCCCCCGATTCGACGTCCCACACGCGCACGCGCCGTTCTGCGCCGCCGCTGTAGACTGTGCGCCCGTCCGCGCTGAGGGCCAGCGCTTGAATCACCGCCGGACTCTGGCCGGTCAGGATGAACGAGCGCACAAGGCGCAGCTCCTGCGTGTCCCACAGCCGGATTTGCCCGTCGCGGCCCGCGCTGACCACCGTGCGGTCATCGGGCAGCCACAATACGGCGGTCAGGGCCGCGCCGGTCTGCCCGACGATTTGGCCCGTGCCGGCGTTGATGTCCCACACGCGCACGCTGCGGTCAGCGCTGACGGTCACCACGCGCCGCCCGTCACGGGCGGTATCCAGCGCGTTGATGCTGCCGGTGTGTCCGGTCAGCTCTTGGATGATGCGCCCGCTGGCCACATCCCACACATACAGCACGTTGTCGGTGGTGCTGCCGCGCGCCACTGTGCCGGCGCTGACCGCCAGCGCTTCGCCGGGGACAAAGCGCACCACTGGGCGCGCCGTATGGGCGCGATAATCGCGCACCACCGAGGCATCCACCACGTCCCACACGCGCAGGGCCACCCCCGTGCTGCTTGTGCCACCGCCCAACAGGCGGCGTCCGTCGGCGCTGAAGGCCACCACGCGCAGCTCGGGGTCATCGGGCACATCAAAGCGCAGCACCGGTGGGCCGGCGTTCAGGGCATCCCACACCAGCACCACCCCGTCTGCGCCGGCGGAGGCCACCAATGTGCCGTCTGGGCCAAAGCTGACCGCGCGAATCAGCGCATCGGTGGCGTGGCCGATGAGGGTCAGGGTGGGTTGGATGGCCTGCTCGGTGCTGGCCGCCCCGCCCCCCTGCTGATTGACGTCTGTGCCGGCGCTGGCGCTGCCCAGCGGCTGACCATCGCTGATGCGCCACAGCGTCACCGTGCCGTTTGGCCCGCCGGTGATGACGGTGCGCCCGTCTGGGCTGAGGTCGAAGGCGTGATGCGCCTGCGCGGTCACCAGCACGCGCAGGGCCTGACCGCTGTCCGCGCCCCACAGCACAATCCTGCCATCGCGCCCACCGCTGACGATGACTCGCCCATCCACCGGCCAAAAGCGCGCGCCGGTGACTTCGGTCAGGTGTGCACCGTCGATGACGGTCTGCACATACTGCGTGGGCACATCCCACACCACCACGCGCCCATCCGCGCCGGCGGTGACCAACCGTGCGCCATCACGGTCAAAGGCCGCGCTGTTGACCGCCCGCGCGTGGCCGACCCCGCCAAAGCGGCGGGCCTCGTTTTCTGCCGTATCCCACCCGATCACATCGCCAGTCGATGTCCCAATCACGGCATAGCGCCCGTCGGGGCTAAGCGCGGCGGCGGTAAACGTACCGGTGATGGGCGTGCCATCGCTGAGGGTGACGGGCAGCTCGGCGATGGTTTGGCCGTCGGCGGTGCGGGCCAGCGTGACCAGCTGACCGGCGCTGAGCACATACGCGCCGTCGGCGCTGAGGGCTGCGGCGTTGAGGGTGGGGTCTTCTGGCGTAAAGACGCGGCGCGTGCCGGGGGCAAACGCCACCTGCGCCAGCGTTAGACGGCTCTGCGGCGGCGGCGGATTGACCGTCACGCTGGACTCGACCGCCAGTGCCACCGCCAAATCGTTTTCGCCGTCGCCAAGGGCGCGGTCGGCCAGCGCAGCCAGCGCAAAGCTGTTGGCCTGCCCAAGGTTGCGCAGGGCCTCCTGCCGGTTTTCATCGGCGATGCGGGCGTTCTGCTCGGCGATGCGGGCATTCTCTTCGGCGCGGTCTCGCTCATTAAAGGCAAACACCACCAACCCCGCGGTGATGAACAGCGCCAGCACCAGCAGGGCGACAAACCCACGCAGGCGGGCGGCGGCTGAGCGCTGCAAGGCCAATTCGCGCTGGGCCTGCTGCTCGGCGATGTCCTCCTGCCGCTCGCGCTCTTCCACACTGGCACGCACATACTCGCGCTGGAGGGTGCTGGCATCGGCGTGGCCCAGCCATTCCTCGGCGCGGCTCAGGCGTGTACCGGTCAGCAGATAGGCGCGGTCGCGGCCTGCGGCCTGCCAGTCGCCGGCGGCGCGCAGCAGATCTGCGCCAAGGCGCAGGTTATCAAAGTCGTCGGCAATCCAGCTTTTGAGCCTGTCCCATTCGCGGATGAGCGCCTCGTGCCCAACCTCCACCCAGACGGTCGCCTCGGCGGTTTGGTCGGCATGGGCGCGGATTTCGCGGCTGGTGACCAGCAGGCGCGATTCTGGGGCGGTCAGCAGCTCAATCACCTCGCTGACGGTCTGGGGTGATGTGCCGACAAAGGTCAGGTCGGGACGGGCCACGCGCCGGCGGGTGGCATCACCGTCCTCGCTGATTTCGACAAGGCGCAGCAGCACACGCCGCACGATGTCCTGCTGTCCGCCGTTGAGATTGCGATAAATCCCCTCGGCATGGCGGGCCAGCGCCTGCGTCACCCCGCCGATGGCGTCATAGGCGGCATGGGTCAGGCGACGGCCTGCGCGGCGGGCATACAGCTCTTTGAGCGCGTATTGCAGCAGTGGCAGCGAGCCGGGCTGACGGCGCACGTCGTCAAGGATGCGGTCGGGCAGGCCATCTTCGTATAACAAGCCGACGGCGTCTGCCGGGCCGGTGATGGCGCGCAGCACGTTGGCCGGCGTCATCTCGGTGACCAGCAGCATGTGGTCGCCCTCGAACAATTCGGCGAACAGTGGATAACGCCCAAGGCGGTCAAAGAAATCGGCGCGCATGGTGATGAGCACAATCACCCGCCCGTTGGGGTCAACCGCGGCGGCGCGCAGCACGTCGATGAACTCCTGCGCCTGCGCCTCGGGCGCGCGGGTGAAGGCCTCTTCAAACTGATCGACCACCAGCAGCAGGCGGGCGCTCTCTGGCGCGTTGTGCAGCAGTTGGGCGGCGATGTCGGTGAGGGCGTTTTGCCCGTCGCTCAGCACGCGCATCAGGGCCTCGGCGTCGGTGTCTTCGCTGAAGAACGGGGCAAGGCGGGTGGCCAGCGCTTGCAGCGGGTGCTCCCCAGGGGTGAAGATGGCCACGCGCCACGCATCACTGCCCGGATATGCGCCGGCGCGCAGCTGTGGGATGACGCCGGCGCGCACCAGTGACGACTTGCCGCTGCCGCTGGCGCCGACCACGGCCAAAAAGCGCTTGGGCTTGCCGGGCTTGAGGGCGGCCAGCGCCTTTTTGACCAGCTGCTCGCGCCCAAAGAAGAAGGCGGCATCGGTTTGCTGAAAGGCCTCTAGGCCTTTGAACGGGTTGGGGATTTTTTCGGGGTCAACGCTGTCGAACGCGCCGACGCGGCGTTTGCCGGGCAGGGCGCGCAGCAGCTCGGGGAAGGCCTGCTCGTAACGCCCCTCAAATTTGATGAAATGCACATCCAGCAGCCAGCGCAGCGGCTCGGAGCTTTGCAGCGCCGGCAGCGCCTCGACCGCCATCACAGGCAAAATCATCTTGTGGTTCTGACGGGCGTGTTCCAATTCATAGCGCACCCAATCGCTGCCGACGGCATCGGGCGACAGCACCAGCACCAGCACATCAGAGCGCTCGATGCCGCTGCGGATTTCTTCTTTCCAGAGTTCGCCGGCGTGAATCTGGCGAAAATCGATCCAGACCTCGACGCCGGCGTCGGACAGGTCACGCGCGAGGCGCTCGGCAAAGTTGATGTTGCGCCTGCTGTACGAGACGAATGCACGGGTCATGGGGTATTACTCCTGTGGCGGCAGTCTGCCTTAGTAGCATACCGCAGATGTGCGTTGTTTGCGCGCTGGGATGGGGAGGGGGTGGGCAATCGCTTCAAAATCAGCCGTTGGTTCATGAGAGGGCAAAATGGTGCGTAGGGGCGCATCGCGATGCGTCCGTGACGTCGGGCAGTTCACGAACTGCCCCTACAAAACCCATCGCGATATGTTTTGACCCTACCAGAAAATTTGAAGCGATTACCCTGCCCCACTCAGCCTTCACCCCCCGCGCGGTGGCAGATGTGGTACACTTAGGCACACCTTTGTGTCCGACAGTCACGCTTGGGGTTTTCCATGCTCGACGCCGCCGCTGCGCTCAACCGCCGCCGCCAGATTCTGCGCATTGTCCTGATGGGCATTATCGTCCTCACCCTGCCGTTCTACTGTCTGGGCTTTTACCTGTGGGGCACCGCGCCGCAAGCGCGCCCGATTGCCACCACCCAACCGGCCAGCAATACCCCGCTCGGCGGTGAGCAGGCCAGCCTCACCCCCAGCCCAACCTCGACCATTCCGCTGTTTGCCACCGCCACGCTGCCGCTTGCCCCCACCCCGGGTCAATTCATCCCGCTGCCCACCAGCGTTATCCCCACCAGCTTTGTCCCACCCACCGCCACCGTCGCCCCCAGCCTGACCTTCCCGCCCACCAACACCCACACGTACACCCCGACCGCCACCTTCACCCCGCCGCCGACCTTAGTGCCGCCCAGCGATACCCCAACCGCCACCGCCACGCTGACGGCGACGCCTACACACACCGCCACCGCCACCGAGTTCATCCTGATACCGCCCAGCGACACCCCATCGTCGCCCTAACGCGGCGTGCCTACAGCACCACCATCCCGCCATCAATGCTCAGGGCGTGCCCGTTGATAAACGACGCACGCACTGACAGCAAAAACACCACCGCCTCGGCCACTTCGTCCACGTGGCCAAGGCGTTTGAGCGGCACGTTCTGGAGTGTGGCGTTCACCAGCCCGGGCCGCACCTCGTCCAGCGTGGCCACCATCGGCGTATCGACATAGCCCGGGCACACCGCATTGACTCGGATTTTGTTGCGCGCATATTCCCCCGCCGCCGACTTGGTCAGGCCCAGCACCCCGTGTTTGGCCGCGCTGTAGACCGCGTTATGCGGAAACCCCACCAACCCCGCCGCCGACGCCATATTGACGATTGCCCCACCGCCGCCGCGCATGTTGGGGATTTCATACTTCATGCACAAAAACACCCCCGTCAAGTTGACCGAAATCACCCGATTCCATGCCGCCTCGCTCAGCTGGTGCACCTTGCTGATTTCGCCCCCCACGCCGGCATTATTAAACGCACCATCAATCTGCCCAAAGTGTGACCCGACCGCATTCATATAACGTTCCACCTGTTGGGCATCGGTCACGTCCAGCACGTCGGAATACGCCGCCGCCCCCGTCTGCGCCAGCTGCTGAGCCGTCTCTAGTAAGCTGCTGGCGTCCACGTCGCTGATGGCCAGCCGCGCGCCGTGCTGCGCCGCCTTCAACGCGGCTGCCCGCCCGATGCCACCGCCAGCGCCAGTGACCACAATTACTTTATCTTGCAAATCCATCGTGTGCCGTCTCTTTCTCAACAAACCTTACCAAGTCTAACGGCCAAGGCCGTGCGCAGATTGTAGCCGATTGCGCCGCGCACGTCATCGAGAAAGCGGAGGGAGAGCGCTCGGCCACATGCTTGCAAAAGCGCCATCCCCGATGTACCATCTCCCTCACTGTTCGTTTGTGACAGGAGGCACAACCACCACACAACACCGAGGGGAACACAGCGTTTGGCCTGTGCCGGCACAGCCGCACAGGTAACGAGGTAAGCGGATTAATCGAACATCAACGGATGCCGCTTGGGGCGCTTGTCCACCGTCCCGCCGTTTCTCCCTCCACATGGCAAAGCCGCAGGGCAAAATCGCACGGCGACGTGCGCGCACAATCTCTGCGGCGGGTGGACGTCTTGACCTGCCAGACCCGTCCGTGCTGGCGCGTGATGGCGCGCGCATGCCGTCGGGTCAGCCTATCCCCTTTTGTGGAGGGAGACCCTTTTATGTGTGGAATCGTGGGTTATGTGGGGGCGCAGGACGCCACCACCATCATCCTTGACGGCCTTGCACGGCTTGAATATCGCGGGTATGACAGCGCCGGCATCGCGGTGCAGAACGGGCACGGCGTGCAAATCCGGCGCGACGTGGGCAAGCTGTCCAATCTGCGCGCGCGCCTTGCCCAGCAGCCGGCCCATGGGCCAATCGGCATTGGGCACACGCGCTGGGCCACCCACGGCGTCCCTGCTGAGCGCAATGCGCACCCGCACATCAGCATGGACGGGATGTTTGTGCTGGTGCACAACGGCATCGTCGAGAACTATCTGACGCTGAAAGACGAGCTGGCCGCCGAAGGCTTTGGCTTTGCCAGCGAAACCGACACCGAGGTGATTGTTCACCTGATTGAGAAATATGCCCGCCAGCACGGCACACAGACCGAGGCGCAGGTCATCGAGGCGGTGCGCGCCGCCGTCAGCCGCCTGACCGGCGCACACGCCATCGTGGTGCTGCCCACCCATCTGCCACACCTGCTGATTGCCACCCGCATCGGCAATGCCGGCGGGGTGATTGTTGGGCTGGGGCAGGGCGAGAACTTCATCGCCAGCGACATCCCCGCCATCCTTGAGCACACCCGCGAGATGATCTATCTGGAGCACCGTCAGATGGCGGTGGTGCGCGCCGACAGCGTTTCCATCCAGACGTTGGACGGGGCGCTGGTCAAGGCGCGGGTGCACCGTGTGGCCTTTGACGCGGTCAGCGCGGCCAAAGGCGAGTACAAGCACTTTATGCAGAAGGAAATCTTTGAGCAGGCCAAAGGCATCACCGATACGCTGGCAGGCCGCATCGACCGTGAGACGGCACAGGCCTATCTGCACGAGCTGAACCTGAGCGCAGAGCGCGCCGCCTCGCTGCGGCGGGTGGTGAGCGTGGCATGCGGCACCAGCTATTACAGCGCGCTGGTGGGCAAGTTCTATCTGGAGCGCCTTGCGCGCGTGGCGGTCGAGGTGGAATATGGCAGCGAGTATCGCTATCGTGACCCGCTGCTGGATGAACAGACCGCGGTGCTGGCCATCACGCAATCGGGCGAGACGGTCGATACGCTGGCGGCCATGGAGCACGCCCGCAGCGCCGGCGCGACGGTGTGGAGCATCGTCAATGCGGTTGGCTCGCAGGCCATGCGCCTTGCGGATGGGTTCATCGGGATGAACGTCGGGCCAGAAATCGGGGTGGCCAGCACCAAGACCTTTACCGCCTCCATCGTCAACCAATATCTGCTGGCGGTAGCGCTGGGGACGGCGCGCGGCGTGCTGTCTGTTGAGCAGCGCCGCACGCTGATTGAAGACCTTGCCCGTCTGCCGGATGTGCTGCGGCGGGTGTTGGCGCTTGACCCGGCCATTCAGGCGCTGGCGGGCAAGCTGCACCACTACACGGACTTTTTGTATCTGGGGCGCGGCATCCAATATCCGGTGGCGCTGGAGGGCGCGTTGAAGCTAAAGGAAATCAGCTATATCCACGCCGAGGGCTACCCCGCCGGCGAGATGAAGCACGGCCCGATCGCGCTGATTGACGAGAACCTGCCGGTGGTGGCGATTGCGCTGAAAGACCCGCTGTATGACAAGATGATTTCGCAAATTGAGCAGGTGAAGGCGCGCGGCGGGCGCGTGATTGCGCTGGCCACCGAGGGCGATTCGCACATCGCCGGCAAAGCTGATGATGTGCTCTATCTGCCGGAGTGCCCGCCGCTGCTTGCCCCTGTGATGACCAGCCTGCCGATGCAGCTGCTGGCTTATCATGTGGCGGTCTGGCGCGGCACAGATGTAGACCAACCGCGCAACCTCGCCAAGAGCGTCACGGTGGAATAAGGCACAACGCGGGGGGTGGATAAATTCCATCCCCCGCACGCTTTAGAACGTCCACACCCACGTATCGCCAAAGCTGCACGTGGTCTCGCTGCGCTGATAGGCCAGCACGGCATTACCGACCTGTGCCGGCTCGGACAGCGCTGCCGGCAGGGTGAACGCCCCGCCATACTGGCGGTCAACCCACAAATCGACGCGCGCCCCGCGCCGCACCACAATCAGGCTGTGCCTGCCGCTGCCGGCAGAGGCCGCCCCATCGTTGAACTGGCCGGGCTGATAGTTGTCGCCCAAGCGGGCCGAGATGCCATAGCCGCCCTGCGTGTCCAGATAGGCCAGCGCGTGCAGACGGTCTTCGACATGGGCAAACAGCACCCCACACCCCACCAGCGCGGTCGGGTCGGCGGTCTGAAGGGTGAAGGTGGTGTGCATCACCATGTCGCCAAAGCTGACGCCGCGCCCGAGCAGAATGCGGTTGACGCCCGGGTCAATCTGTCTGCCGGTGCTCTCAGGCACGGTCAGCGCCAGCGTGCCGCCGGGCGGGATGACGCGCCGCCGCTCCAGCTCTTGAATCGTCAGCGCCTGTCCGCCGGTCACCAAGCGCGAGGGCAGCACCTCGGCCTGCCCGACCCGCCTTGGCACGGTTATCACGAGGTTATCGAACACCACCGCCACATCGGCAGTAATCACGTCGGGGGTGCTGGCAATCAGGCCGATTGTGCCGCCGGCGGGGGCGGGCGTTTGCGTCTCGACGGCCTGCCCGACATATGCGCCGTTATAGAACACGTCAAAGCCCGCGCCGTTGACCAGCACCCCGAGGTTGAAGCGCGTCACACCGGCCACAATCGCGGGGTGATTCGTCCAATCGCGCACGGTGCGCGATACCCCGCCATCGTTGATGAAATCGAGCCGCCACGCCCCTTGATTGCCCACCGACAGCGCATAATAGCCGGTGCCCGGGCTGACGCGCAGGGCCATGCCCGCACGCCATCCGCCTGCGCCCCGTTCCACCTGCACATCGACATGCGCATAGAAGGTATCGAGCTGGGCAAGGCCGGCACGGGTCAGGCGGCCCTGCGCGCGCGGCGTGTCAAGGCTCAGGCGCACCCGCCCGCCGCTGTGCTCGGCAGTGCCCACCCCACCGGCGATGTCCCATTGGCGGCTGATGTTGTCGCTGAAGTCGTCGATTTCGGAGCGCTCGGCATAGCCGGGCGTCATCAGCAGGGTGTAGTCGCCGGTGGTTTGGCCGTGCCCGCTGACCGTGACGGTGTAGGTGTCGATGCGCGGCAAGGTGATGGCCTGCACCAGCGCGTCGGTGCGCCCGGGATAGGCGTAGTCGTCGTTGCTGGTCAGGGTTTGGCCGTTCGAGCCGGCCACGGTCACCACGGGGTCAAGGCCGTTGTCGCCCACCACGCTGATGGACACCACCTGCCCTTCTAGCCCGCTAAACGTCCACGTATCGGTGTCGTCGGGGGTGGCCAATGTGCCCTCGAAGGGCAAAAACGGCTCGAGCGCCACCGATTGAGCGCGGACGGGTACGCCGGCCATCCCGAGCAGGGCGCTCAGCGCCGCGCACCACAGCAGCACACGCGCGGTCATCAGGCTTTCACCATCCACGCCGAAAAGCGTGTTTGCAAGGCTTCTAGATAGGTCACAAAATCCTCCTGACTGATTTCTGCCCCTTCGTTCCAGCGCCACAACTCGGCCTCACGCAGGCGGCGCTGCTGGCCGGCAAGGCGCAAATCGGTCTCTTTGGCGCGCGCTGGGGCAAGTGCGACGAAACGCTCGGCCAACTCCAGCGCCTGAAAGTCGTCTGGCGACATAAAGGTATACACCGGCAGATGCACATCTTCTTGAGTCAAGGCCAGCGCCACCACATACCAGCCCTTGGGCACGCGCGTGCGCCGCTGGATGGGGAAGCGCCACGCCAACACGTTGACGTGCTGCGCGCCATCCACCTCGAACTGCGGCTGACCGTGGCGGGTCAGGCGGATGTGCTGCCCGTCCACCTCCAGCGCGCGCCCCGAGGGCCAACGCGCCTTCAGCTGTGCCTCGACAAGGCGTGTGACGAGGATGGCCGCGCCGATGGCCGCCGCAAAGGTCAGGATGCCGCCAAACGGCACGTCGGCCAGCAGCGCGCCAGCCACCACAAAGGTGATCAGGGCTGTCACGACAAAGCAGGCCAATACAGCGGTGCGCAGGCCGCCGTGTTCGGGGTCTGCGGTAAAGTGGAGGGGGGGATGGTCTTGGCTCATCGCGGGATAATCCTATCGGTCTGTGGGATGGAAGCGGTTGGGGTTATTTGCGCGGCCTAAAGCCGATCGGGATGTCGTCGGTCAGGGTTTGCATCGGGGCGGGCAGGGAGTCGGGGGAGGGGCGTGGGGTGCGCCCGCGCAGCTCATCACGGGTGTTGAGGCGGCGCAGGTCTGGCGCATACAGCACGGGCTTGGGGGGGCGCGGCATCATGGCCACGCGCGCCACCGCCCGCGCCAGCACATCGACCGGCATCGGGGCGCTGCGGTCTAGGCCCAGCCAGCCCAGCGGCGGCAGATGGCGCAGGGCCGAGACCATCCGCCAGAACAGCGGGCGGCTTGCCCCGCGCGCATAGGTCAGCGGTGCGCGGATGACCGTGGCATTGATGCCGACTCGGATCAGGTACTGCTCGGCGTCGCGCTTGGCCGCCAGATACTGGGCGTTTAGCCACGGGGCGGCGGCGCTGCTCATCAGCACCATCGACGGCACACCGTCACTGCTGCACATGTTGGCCACGTTGCGCGCCGAGACGAAGTTTAGGCGGTGGTGGGTGAAGCCGTGGGCCGGATCAGCGGTCAAGCTGCCGACGGTGTGGACGACGCAGGCATGGCCGCGTGCCCGCCCGCGCAAGCTGGCGGGATCCCACACATCGGCGGTTTGCCAGCGCACGCGCTCGGCCAGCCCGCCAAGGCGCTCTTCTGCCCCCGAGCGCACCAGCAGGGTGACATCAGCGCCCTCGGCCACCAGTGCGGCGGCGATATGGTCGCCCAAAAACGTCCCCCCACCGGTGACCAGCACCCGGCGGCGGCTTGTCGCACTCATCATCGGCGCGTCATCCTCAACGGTCGTTGGCTGTTAGATTGCATCATTGCTTTGGCGATTCTAACGGGGTGGGGCGGCTTAGACCAGTTCAAACTTGGGCCGCCGGCAGTTGATACAGCTCCAGCAGCACCCCGCCGGTGGCGCGCGGGTGCACAAACCCATACCAGATGCCATCTTCGCGCTGGCGCGGCTCGGGGGTGATTAGCTCGATCCCGCGCACGGCAAGGCTGCTGAGCGCCGCGCGGATGTCGTCCACCTCCAGACACAGGTGATGCAGTCCGCCGCCGGTCTTGGCCAGATAACGGGCCACCCCGCTGTCTTGGGTGGTCGGGGCAATCAGCTCGATTTCGCCCACCGCCCCCACCGGCAAAAAGGCGATGTCCACCTGCTCGTGGGGGTTGTGCTCCACCCGCTCCAGTGGCAGGCCCAGCGCATCGCGCCAAAAGCCTAGGGCCTGCTGCACATCGGCCACCACCACCGCAATGTGATTAATCTTGAACGTCATGGGTACAATCCCTGTATAGATAGGTTCTATCAACTTCTAACACAGCGTGTAGTATAATCCATACACACAGTCCCACCGGAGTACCGTTTGTGATGACCAGTCCCATGAGCGCTCATGACATGCCCAATCCGCTGCCCGCCGTGCCGGCAGACCTGCCAAGGCCGCGCCTGCGCCGCCCGGGCTTTTGGCGCGAGCTGTTGAACAGCGTGTTTTTTGTGGTCGCGGCCCTCATCCTGAGCGAAATGTCCTTCCCACGCAGCAGCATCGACGGGCCGAGTATGCAGCCGACGCTGTGGGCCGGCAACCACCTGCTGATTAACCGTGTGGCCTATCTGCTGGCTGACCCGCAGCCGGGCGAAATCGCGGTATTTGACGCGCCGGATGCCAAGGAAGAGCTGCTGATTAAGCGCGTGATTGGCGTGCCGGGCGACACGATCGAGATACAGGTGCAAACCGTCTTCAACCCGACCACTGGCCTTGAAGAGCGCAACGTGCTGGTGATGCGCAACGGCGTGGTGCTGGACGAGCCGTATTTCGTCAACCGCCCGTGCAATAACTGCCGCGACCGCGTTTGGACGCTGGGCGAAGACGAGTATTTTTTGATGGGCGACAACCGCAACCACTCCAACGACTCACGGGCGTTTGGGCCGGTACACCGCGAGGCCATCGTCGGCCGCGCCATCTTCCGCTATTGGCCGCCCGAGCAGCTCGGCACGCTGAACTAACAGAACGAACAAGGAACACACCCTATGCTTGAAGACCACCGCCCCGTTTGCCCGCGCTGCCAGATTGGCCTGATGCAGAAGCGGCTCATCCCCTACAGCGCCATCGAAAACGGGCAGTTTGTGAATGTGGCGCGGATGCCGGCGCGCGTGTGCGATGTGTGCGGCAACCGCACCTATGACCGCGAGCCGCTGGCCGCGCTCAAGCGGATGCTGGGCGCATCACGCCGCAAGACCAAGCCCGCTGTCGCGGCCAAAAAGCCGGCCAGCACCCCCAAAACGGCCACCCCACGCAAGCCCAAGGCCAAGCCCAAGCCCTAAACGTCGCTAGGGCTGCCCGTAATACACCTGTGTGGTGTAGTTCATCCACACCAGCCCGTCCTGCTGATGCGCATCGAACACCGTGCGTAGGGCCGTCACAAAGCTGGGATAAGTGGGATGGTCGGGCAGCGGGGCATAAGACGCCGAAAGCGCCCGCCCCAACAGCGATTCCCACCCATAGCTGACCGGATTATCGAAGGTAGCCTGCTGCGCCCCCCCGCGCCCAAAAAAGCTGTCCACGTCCCCGCCGACCGCAAACACTTCCTGCGTACGGTGGGCCACCTTGTGGATGTCGAACTCGTCCATCACGCGGTTGAAGGCATCCAAAAACGGCGACACGCCGGCATCACGGTTGTTCCAGAACAACACCACCCACCCGCGCGGGTGCAGGATGCGCGCAAACTCCTCACGCGCGCGGCGGGCATTAAACCAGTGGAAGGCCTGCCCGGCCACCACAAAATCGACCGCTGCGTCGGGCAGGGTGGTGTTTTCTGCTGTGCCGTCCACCAGCTGAAAGCCCGGCACATCGCCGTAGTGCTGAGCCGCCACCGCGCGCATGTCGGCGTTTGGCTCTACGGCATACACCTTGCAGCCATAGCTCAAAAACAGCTCAGACGAGATGCCCGTGCCTGCCCCGACATCGGCCACCACCGACTGGGCGGTCAGGCCGAGCTGGTTGGCCATCAGGTCGGTGACGGCGCGTGGGTAATGCGGGCGGTTGATGTGGTAGTTCTGGGCGCGATTGGTGAAGCGTTCGGTCGGGTCTTGCATGGTCATAGTGGCCCATCCTTACAGATTTTTGACGTCTGCATGTAGTGTAGCGCATTTTTTGGGGTTTCACCGCGCGCGGCGATTTTGCGGCGTTCACCCTGCGGGCTGACACAGGGCAATCGCTTCAAATTTTCTGGTAGGGTCAAATCCCATCGCGATGCTTTACGGGCGCATCGCGATGCTTTACGGGCGCATCGCGATGCGCCCCTACTGACAGCCTTGCTATTCGCATGAAAGAACTGGGGCGGTATAATATCGGCAACATGGAGAAGCCCCGTTATGTCGATAGAATTTGTCACACGCATGTTGGGGATGAGCACCTTTGCTGTGCTTGGCACACGCCTCGGCGCAGACCTCGCCCCCGTCACCAGCTTGAATACCGCCAGCAGCAGCCTAATTTTTGGGTTGTTGGGGGCGGTGGTCGGCATCATCCTTACGCCGTGGCTGACCCTCAAGCCGGTACGCGCCCTCAGCCGCATCACCAACGACATGAGCATCGAAGTGCTGCTGCTGTCGCTGGTTGGGGTGTTGATTGGGCTGGTGGTGGGCCTGCTGATGGCCTATCCGCTCTCACTGCTGGGCGGCGTCATCGGGGCGACAGCGCCGGCGCTGGTCTCGGGCATCGGGGCGTATCTGATGGGCACGACGTTTGCCCGCCGCAGCCGCGAAATCTGGGACACGGTGACCGGCGGCGCGCGGCGCGCGCGGGTGGCCGGTCAGACCGCGCGCGAGGTGATTGTGGACACCAGCGCGCTGATTGACGGGCGCATCGTGGGGATTGTCGAGAGCGGCTTTTTGACCGGCACGATTGTCGTGCCGCGCTTTGTGCTGGCCGAGCTGCACCATGTGGCCGACTCGTCTGAGATGCTGCGGCGCAACCGCGGGCGGCGCGGGCTGAACAAGCTCAACGACCTTCAGCGTTCCGAGCACATCGTGGTCAAAATCGTCGAAGAAGACTTCGAGGACATCCCACAAGTGGATAACAAGCTGGTGGCGCTGGCCCAGCGCCTTGATGCCGCCATCGTCACCAACGATTACAACCTGAACAAGGTGGCCAGCGCGCAGGGCGTGACGGTGCTGAACGTCAATGCGCTGGCCAACGAGGTCAAATCGGTGTATATCCCGGGCGAGTCGTTCTTGCTGCACATCATCCAAGAGGGCAACCAGTCCAATCAGGGCGTGGGCTATCTGGAGGATGGCACGATGGTGGTGGTGGAATATGGCCGGCAGTATATGGACAGAACGGTCAAGGTGGTGGTCACCCGCCTGATTAACCGTGACACCGGTCGCATCATCTTTGCCGTGCCAGAGGGCATGGAACGGCGCAACTACGCCGAAACCGGCGAGACGGACGAGTAAGCCCCTCGCCGATCGCATCATCTTTTGTCTAGTTCATTTTATCTATCTGGTTTGCACACCCCTGCAACCGCTCATCATCCAACCACAAGAGGAAACGCCATGGCGCTGCACATCTATAACGTATTGGGCCGACAAAAAACCGTGTTCGAGCCGATAGAGCAAGGGCATATCGGCCTATATGTCTGCGGCCCGACCGTGCAGGATTATGCCCATCTTGGCCACGGCAAGACCTATACCTCGTTCGACGTGATTGTGCGCTGGCTGCGCAAAAGCGGCTACACCGTGCTGTATGTGCAGAACATCACCGATGTCGGCCACCTGCTGGACAGCGGCGAAGACCGCATCCTCAAAAAGGCGCGCCAACTCCAGTCCAAGCCGATGCAGCTGGTGGAGTTTTATACGCGCGAGTGGTACAAGGACATGGACGCGCTCGGCATCATCCGGCCCGACATCAGCCCGCGTGCCAGCGCCCACATCCCCGAACAAATCAAGATGACCCAAACCCTGATTGACAAAGGCTTTGCCTATGAGGCCGAGGGCAGCGTGTATTTTGACGTCACGCGCGCGCCGAACTATGGCAAGCTGAGCAATCGCCGCATCGATATGCAAGAGGCCGGCACGCGCGAGGCCGTGCGTGACGAAAAGCGCCACCCCGAGGACTTTGCGCTGTGGAAGAAGGCCGAGCCAGAGCACATCCTGCGCTGGGACAGCCCATGGGGCGAGGGTTTCCCGGGCTGGCACATCGAATGCTCGGCGATGGCCAAAAAATATCTCGGCCCGACCTTCGACATCCACGGCGGCGGGGTGGATAACATCTTCCCGCACAACGAGTCCGAAATCGTGCAGAGCGAATGCGCCAACGACGCCGAGTTTGCCAAGTATTGGATGCTGGTCGGCTCGTTGATGGTGCCCGATCAGGACGGCATCCCGACCAAGATGAGCAAGTCGCTGGGCAACTTTGTCACCCTGCGCGAGGCGCTGTCCAAATACCGTCCCGAGGTCATCCGCACCTTTGTGCTGAGCGCGCACTACTCCAGCCCGGTCACCTACAGCGAGGAGTCGATGCGCGGGGCGCAAGGCGGTTGGGAACGCCTGAACAACGCGGTCTGGTTGGTGCGCGGCAAGCTGGCCTCTGCCCCTGCCGGCAGCGACGGCAGCGACTTTTTGGCACGCCTAGAGCAGGCTCGCGCCGACTTTGCCGAGGCCATGAACGACGATTTTAATGCGCCGGTGGCGCTCTCGGTGCTGCAAGAGCTGACGCGCGAGGTCAACACCCTGCTGAACGGCGGGGCGACGGTCGGCGTGGAGGTGCTGAAGGCCATCGACGCGCTGTATACCGAGCTGGCCGGTGATGTGCTGGGCATCATCGCGCCGGCGCAGGCCACCAACCCCAACGCCGAGCGTGAGGCCGGCCTGATTAAGCTGCTGATTGAGATACGCAACAACGCCCGCAAGGCCAAGGACTTTGCCACCAGCGACCGCATCCGCGACGAACTGGCGCGCCTTGGCGTCACGCTGGAAGATACGCGCGACGGCACGCTGTGGAAGGTGTAGAGCGATGGAATTTATCTATGGCCATTGGGCGGTGCACGAGAGCCTGAAAGCCCGCCGGCGCAAGGTGGAGCACCTGCTGCTGGCCGAACGCACCGACGAGCGCGATAAAAAAGTGGCCGAGGTGCTGGAGCTGGCGCGCGTGCAGGGCGTCCCCACCCAGCGCGTGCAGCGCCGCATCCTCGATGACCTGTCGAACAACGGCAATCATCAGGGCATCGCGCTGCGCGTCTCGGAGTACCCCTATGTGGAGGTGGATGGGCTGCTGCGCGTGGCCCAGCAGCGCGGCGAGCGCCCGTTTTTGCTGCTGCTCGACCATCTGGAAGACCCGCAGAACATCGGCACGCTGATGCGCGTGGCCGACGCGGTCGGTGTCCACGGCATCATCATCCCCGAGCGGCGCAGCGCTTCCATCACGCCGGCGGTGGTGCGCGCCTCGTCTGGCGCGGTGGAGCACCTGCACATCGCGCAGGTGGTCAACCTTGTGCAGACCATGAAGAAGCTGAAGGAACAAGACATCTGGCTGGTGGGCATGGATACCGGCGACAATGTGCCGTTCTTTGACCCCGTTCAGCTGAATATGGCCATCGGGATTGTGATGGGCAGCGAGGGCAAGGGCATCTCGAAGCTGGTGCGCGAGACCTGCGACCTGCTGATGAAGCTGCCGATGCGCGGGCACGTCGAAAGCCTGAACGTGGCGACCGCCGGCGCGGTGGCGCTGTATGGGGCGTGGCAAGCCCGCGGCTATGGCAAGTGATGCGCTAACGCCCTAGCATCCCCCACCCCCTTCACCCTGCCGGCGAAGGGGGTTTTTATTGGGCTGGAGAGCGCAGCGCACCGCGTCAACTGCCGACACCCCTTCATCCTGCCGGCGAAGGATTTTTTTATTGGGCGGTTTATTCCAGAAGGTGCAGGCGCAGCTTGATGCCGATAAACACGCCGACAAAGGTGGTGATGCCAAACACCCATCCCGACACGGCAAAGGCCGAGATGCCCGACAGCAGCACCCCCACCGTGCACCCCAGCGCCACCATCGACCCCCAGCCCATCAAGACGCCGCCGGCCAGCGCGCTGAGCGCACCGCGCACCGTCAGCCGGCTGAGGCGGAAGCGACCGCCGGCCAGCGCTACCGCAAATGAGCCAAACACCAGCGCGCTAATCAGCACGCCGTTGTCGGTGATGGTCTGGATGACGGCAGTGGCACAGCCGGCAAAGCCGTCCAGCCCGGGCAGACGGTCGGCCAGCCACCCTTGCCCGTTCAGCACGGTTCGGCTGATGCTGCCCAGCTGCGCGGTCACGCCCAGCGGCTCGACGCGCAAATAGCTGAACACCCCAATCAGCCCGACCAGCGCGCCGCTCAGCAGCGGATTCCAGCGGTGGGTGAGCAGCGCATCCCACACGGCGCGGGCGGTCAGCTGGCCGCCGGCGCGCTCGGGCAGCGGCGGCAGCCAGCGCCACAGCACCACCGCCAGCGCGCCCAGCACACCCAATTGAATCAGCAGCGCGCCGCTGTAGCCAAAGCTGGCCGGCAGCCATGCCGACGGTGAGCCGACGATGACGTTGACATACACCTCAAACCACGTCAGAAAGCCGATGGCAAAGCCAATCAGCGACCCAACCAGCGCAAACGGCGCACGGGTATAGCCCTGCCCGAGGCGATACAGATGCCCGCTGATACACGCCCCGCTCAGCGCCATGCCGAGGCCAAAGGCAAGGCCGGCCAGTGCCAGCGCGGGCGAGACCGGCCCGATGTGCGCGTTGGGGGGCAGGCGTCCAGTGCCGGCGTTGGGCAAAAACAGCCCAAACAAGATGACATACCCCACACTGCCGACCGTCAGCGCACTCAGCACCGAGAACAAGCCGGCGCTGTTTTTGTGCTCGATCAAATCGCGGAAGATGCAGAAAAAGCAAAACCGCCCGCGCTCAAACACGATGCCGAGTGCTGCACCCGTCAGCAGCGAGAACGAGGTTTGCGCCCCGCGCCCGGGGGTGTGGTGCAGGGCATAAGCTGCCGCGCCCAGCCCAATCAGCACCGCCAGCGCAATCACGGTGCGGACGGCCTCGGCGCGGGTGAACTCGAATCGGGAAGGGGCGGCGCTGACTGCGCCGCCCCCGTTTTGACCTAGCTGCGTCATGGCCGACTTACTGACCGCCCCAGATCGTGCCGCTCTGGTTCACAATCGGCAGGCCGACCACGTTGCCATATTCCGTCCAGCTGCCATCATAGACAGCCGCATCATAGCCCAGCAGTTGGCTCAGGACAAACCACGTCAAGCTGGCACGCTCGCCAATGCGGCAGTAGGTGATGATTGGGGTGCTGCCGTCGATGCCGAGGTTGGCATACAGCTCGCGCAGCTCTTCCACCGACTTAAACGTGCCGTCGGCGTTGACGTTCTGACCCCACGGCACGTTCACCGCGCCCGGGATGTGGCCGGCACGCACCGACAGCTCTTGTACGCCTTCGGGGGCAAAGATTTCGCCGCTGTATTCCTTCGGCCCACGAATATCGACCAGCGCCTTGGTCTCGACGCCGTTGACCACTTGCAGCACATCGGGCAGCAGGGCGCGCAGCTCGCGGTTAATCTGGGTGACGGTGAAGTTGCCGGCCTCGACGGTCGGCGGGGTCAGGCTCAGCTCGCGGCCTTCGGCCTCCCACTTCACGCGGCCACCGTCCAGCAGGCGCACATCCTGATGCCCATACAGGTTAAAAATCCATGCGCCCCACGCGGCAAACCAGTTGTTGTTGTCGCCATACAGCACCACAGTGGTGTCGTTGTTGATGCCGGCGGCCTGCACCAGCGCCTCAAAGGCCTCTGGCGAGACGATGTCGCGGATGAACGGGTTGACAAGGTCGGTGTGCCAGACAAAGTTGCTGGCGTTGGGGATGTGGCCGCGCTCATAGACGCCCGGCACCACGCTGACCTCAATCACGCGGACGTTGGGGTTATTCAGGTTGTCG
>DAOUCZ010000184.1:0-6514 GCA_034431675.1 Anaerolineae bacterium
GCCGGCTTCAATGTCATCAACCTCAGCGGCGGCATCTCGGCATGGATGCAGCGCCGCTATCCGGTCATCAGCAAGCGATAAGCAAAACCGATAATACTCATCGGTGAATCGGCACGCATTCCGTTACCGTTCCAGCTTATGCTAAACAGTAACGGATATAAAACCCACGAAAGGCCCATTTTATGCTGCTGCGCTACTTCTACGACGACAAACTGGCACAGGCTTCCTATCTGGTGGGTTGTGCCCGCACTGGCGAAGCGCTGGTGGTTGACCCGATGCGCGACATCACGCCCTATCTCGACACCGCCGCCCGTGAGGGGCTGCGCATCACCCACGTGGCCGAGACGCACATCCACGCCGACTATGTGAGCGGCGGGCGCGAATTGGCCGCCGCCACTGGCGCAACGCTGTACGTCAGCGACTGCGGCACACCAGACTGGAAATACGCCTTTGCCAACCAACCGCGCGTGATGGCGGTCTGCGACGGCGATATGTGGATGGTGGGCAACATCAAGGTAGAGGTGATGCACACCCCGGGCCACACCCCAGAGCACATCGCCTTTGTCATCACCGATACCGCCGGCGCAGATAAGCCGATCGGCATCTTTACCGGCGATGCCATCTTTGTAGGCGACGTCGGACGCCCCGACCTGCTGGAAGAGGCCGCCGGCATAGCTGGCACCAAAGAACCCGGCGCGCGCCAACAGTATCACACCGTGGAGCGCTTCAAGGCCCTGCCGGATTACCTTCAGCTGTGGCCGGCGCACGGGGCGGGCAGCGCCTGCGGCAAGGCGCTGGGCGCAATCCCCTCCACCACACTGGGCTACGAAAAGCTGTTCAATCCGGCCTTTCAGTTCCACACCGAGGGCGAATTCGTGCAGTGGCTGCTCGACGGTCAGCCCGAGCCACCGCGCTACTTTGCGCGGATGAAGCACATCAACAAGGTCGGTGCGCCGCTGATTGCCGAGCTGCCCGTGCCGCCCCGCCTGACGCGCAGCGAGGCCGAGCGTGCGCTGGCGAGTGGGGCAACTGGCCTTGACCTGCGCCCGCGCCCACAGTTTGCACAAGCGCACCTCGCCGGCATGGTCAGTGCGCCCCCGTCAAGCAAGATGTCTACCTTCATCGGCTCGCTGGTGGATGTCAGCGCTGATACCGTGCTGATGCTCGACGATGTCAGCCAGCTTGCTGAGGCGCTGAACACCCTACGCGCCGTCGGGTTTGACCGCATCATCGGCTGCTGCACCCCCGACATCCTGCGCGAAGGCGACGACAGCCTGCCCGTGCTCGACTCGGTGGAGGCGTTGGCCGCCCATCAAAACGACCACGCACTGATACTGGACGTGCGCGGTCACAGCGAATGGCAAGAACGCCACATCGACGGCGCGGTCAACATCGCGCTGGCGCATCTGCCGGCCCGCCTCGCCGACCTGCCGACCGACCGCCCAATCATCGTGCAGTGCGCCAGCGGCTACCGCTCTCAGATGACGGCCTCATGGCTGCGCGCTCAGGGCTATCACAACGTGGTTTCGCTGGGTGACGGCGAAGCGAGATGGTCACAGGTCTTCCCGACAGTCGCCGGCGCGCTTCAGCCCGCCTGACCCCATTTGCCCCCAAAGGGTTGACTGCCGTCTGGGCTGCCAGCCCTTTGCCCCTCTTTTTTTCGCCCCTTCAGTCTGGACATCACACTATGTTGGCGCTCGAAGTATGCTTGGGTTTGACCATCGGCATTATGCTGGGCTTGTTGGGCGGCGGCGGCTCAATCCTGACCGTGCCGGCCTTGGTCTATCTGTTGGGCCAGTCGCCACAGGCCGCAGTCACCGCCTCGCTGGTGATTGTGGGCAGCAACAGCGTGCTGGGGGTGATGCTGCACAGTCGGCACAGTCAGCCCGATTGGCGGGTGGCCTTGACCTTTGGGGGGGTGGGAATGGCCGCCGCTTATCTCACGGCGCAAATTTCGGCGGCGCTGCCCTCCAGCGTGCTGATGATGCTGTTTGCCGGCCTGATGCTGACGGTCGGCATCCTGATGCTGGTGCGGCGCGGCGGACGTCAGCGCAGCGCACAGCGCCGCTGGCCAACCGTGCTGGCCAGCGGGTTGGGCGTGGGGGCGCTGACCGGCTTTCTGGGGGTGGGGGGCGGTTTTTTGGTCGTGCCAGCGCTGGTGATGCTGGTCGGCCTGCCGATGCATCAGGCGGTCGGCACGTCGCTGATTGTGATTGCCATGAACAGCCTCGCCGGCGTGCTGGGGCACATCGGCGACTCGCTGCCCGACCTCGGCCTGATTGGGGTATTTGCCGGCGCAGGGTTCATCGGCATCTTTGCCGGCACGTGGCTCAATAAACGCCTGCCCACCGAGCTGCTCAAGCGCGGGTTTGCGGTGCTGATCATCGGCCTTGCGCTGGTGCTGCTGGCCGATAACATCGGGCGCATCTAACCGCCCCCAATCCCCCTTCAGCGGGATAGAGTCGGACGTTCGTCACGGTTGGTTTGGGCGCGGGTGTGGTACTATAGAGGATGTAACGTCCGACTGTGTGGAGTCCCAACCTGTGACTTTGCTGATAGACCCCGACGCCATCCCCGTCGAAGAACCCGCCGCTACCCCCACCGCACCCACCGACTGGCAGCCCGACCCGCGTTTTCCGCGCCGCCGCCCACCGTGGATTAAAGTCCGCGCGCCCGGGGGCGACGAATACCAAAAAGTCTATGACTTGATGCGCTCCAAAGAGCTGCACACGGTGTGCGAAGAGGCCCAATGCCCCAACATCTCGGAGTGTTGGGGGCGCGGCACAGCCACCTTCTTGATGATGGGCGATACCTGCACCCGTTCTTGCGGGTTCTGCGACATCAAAACTGGCCGCCCCTCGCCGCTGGACTGGGCCGAGCCGAACCGCGTGGCCGAGAGCGTGCGCGCCATGAACCTGCGCCACGTGGTGATTACCAGCGTCAACCGCGATGAGCGCGCCGACGGCGGTGCACCGATTTTCGCCATGGTCATCAAGCGCATCCGACAGCTTCAGCCCGGCTGCTCTATCGAGGTGCTCATCCCCGACTTTAAGGGCAGCGAAGCCGCCCTCAAAATCGTGATGGATGCCCAGCCCGAAATCCTCAATCACAACGTCGAGACCGTCCCGCGCCTGTTCAAAAAGGTGCAGCCTCAGGACAACTATGCATGGGCGCTGGCCACGCTGGGCAACGCCAAAAAGATGCAGCCGCTGGTGCTGACCAAGAGCGGCATCATGGTCGGCCTTGGCGAAACCTTCGACGAAGTGGTCGAGGTGATGAAAGACCTTGCCGCCGTCGGGGTCGATATCCTGACCATCGGTCAGTACCTCTCGCCCAGCAAGAGCCACCTGCCGGTCGAGCGCTATTACACCCCCGAAGAGTTCGAGCGCTTCAAGCAAATCGGGGCAGAGCTGGGCTTTAAGTGGGTAGAGAGCGGGCCGCTGGTGCGCAGCAGTTACCGCGCCGATTTGCAAGTGCGCGAGCTGTCCAAGCTCAATTTCATCCACACCCCCGCCGCGCCCAATCAACAAGGCACATCCTCATGAACGAACAAGACCCACGCGCCGGACGCGAACGCCCATCCACCACCAAACGCAGCATCTGGGAGAGCTTGATGGAAGAAACCACCCCCGACCGCCCGTCCATCTGCGACTATGAGGGGTCAAACTATCGCACCGAGTTCTGGGAAGGACAGGGGCGTGATTATGAAGACCGTGTGGAGCGCGTAGCCCTCAAGAAGCTGCTGCCCGAACGCGGCAGCGCCCTGCTCGAAATCGGGGCTGGCTTTGGCCGCCTCACCAACGAATATACCGACCGCTACGACAAAATCGTGCTGCTCGACTACTCGTTTTCGCAGTTGGAATACGCGCGCGAGCATCTGGGCGCTTCGGACAAGTTTATGTATGTGGCCGCCGATGCCTATCACCTGCCGTTCCGTCCCGCTCAATTCGACGGCGTGACGATGATTCGCACCATCCACCACATGAAGAATGTCAACGGCGCCCTGCGCGAGGTCGCCCGTGTGATTGCCCCACACGGCACTTTCATCCTCGAACACGCCAACAAGCGCAACCTCAAGGCCATGGCACGCTATGCGCTGCGCCGCCAATCGTGGAGTCCCTACGACCATCACCCACACGAGTTTGTCGAGCTAAACTTTGTGTTTCACCCGCGCTACATGGTCGAGATGCTGGCCGTCAATGGGTTCACCATCCAGCGGCGGATGCCGGTCTCGTTCTTCCGCATGGGGGCGCTTAAGCGCGTTTTCCCGCTCAACTGGCTGGTCAAAGCCGATGACCTGCTGCAAAACACCATGGCCTACATCTCGCCCAGCATCTTCGTCAAGGCCATACGCTCGCCCAGCCACCCTTATTTGCGCCCCGTCCGCCCAGTCAGCGCGCTGGCCGAACACGACACCTATGAACCGCTGCTGGCCTGCCCCAAAACCGGCGGCCCACTGGTGCGCGAAGGTGACGAACTCATCAGCGTGCGCACCGGCCTGCGCTATGCCATCCGCGACGGTATCTACGATTTCAAAGTGCCCATCAACGAGTCCTGAGCCTTTGCCCACCCCCGCCATTTGGCATGGGCGGGGGTGGGCAAAAAGCCGGCGGCTTGCCCCGCCCTTGATTTATCTGCGCCGCAAGCCTACAATGCCTGCGGCTTTTTAGCGGCCAAAAACCACACGTCGGGACTGGCGGGCGGTGTTGGGTGCGAACCACTTGCGCCTTGACCTGCCGGGATGAATGACGTGAACGCTTAAACACTATCCCCCAAGGAGACCCCAATGCCCTCCAAAGTCACCATGCGTGAACTGCTGGAGACCGGCGTCCACTTCGGCCACCGCACTCAAAAGTGGAATCCGAAGATGGCCCCGTTCATCTATACCGCCCGCAACGGCATCCATATCATCGACCTGCGCCAAACCTTCACCAACCTCAACTCGTTCTATGATATGGTGGTGGAGATTGCGCGCAAGAACGGCACAGTGCTGTTCGTCGGCACCAAGCGTCAGGCTCAGGACACCATCGCAGCCGAAGCGGCCCGCTGCGGCATGCCCTATGTCAACCAGCGCTGGCTGGGCGGCACCCTGACCAACTGGCGCACCATCAAAGACCGCATCGAAACCCTCAAGAAGCTGGAAATCCGCCGCGAAAAGGGCGAGTTTAAGCTGCTGACCAAGCGCGAAGCCCTGATGCTGGAGCGCGAAATCGAGAAGCTGCAAGAACGCCTCGGCGGCATCCGCGATATGCGCCGCCTGCCCGACCTCGTGGTGGTTGTCGATACCAAGCGCGAAGAGACCGCCGTGCGCGAGGCCAACTCGCTCAACATCCCGGTCATGGCGCTGGCCGATACCAACGCCGACCCCGACAGCATCGACTACATCATCCCGGGCAACGATGACGCCATGCGCGCCATCAAGCTGGTGGTCGGTGCGGTGGCCGATGCCGTGCTGGAAGGCAAGGCCATGCGCAAGAGCGACGATGCCGATACCCCCGATGACGACTTCACCAGCGCGGTCAACACCGCCGCTGCCTCGAGCATCGACTTTGAGGATGAAGACGACGATACACAAGACGAGCGCTACCTTGGCGAATCCACCCTCGCCAAGCTGCGCAATCAGCAGCTCGACTTCGACGAAGAAGAAAGCTAAGCGCCCCCTTTACCCCGTGGCGCTGCACCACGCGCGTCAGCGGGGATTTCTTCCCCCATCAGCAATCGGCAGGGACGCGCGCACACCGCGTCCCTGCTCATGTACCGCCCATGTTAAGGCTCATTGAAACGAGGGAAACACAATGGCAGTTATCACCGGTCAGATGGTCAAAGACCTGCGCGAGATGACGGGCGTCGGCCCGCTGGACTGTAAAAAGGCGCTGGAGCAGTTTGACGGCGACATGCAAAAAGCCGCCGACTTCCTGCGCGAAAAAGGTCTTGCCAAAGCCAGCAAAAAGCTCGGCGCAGGCCGCTCGATGAACGAAGGCCTCATCGAGGTCTATCAGCACTTCAACAAGCGCCTCGCCGTCATCGTCGAGGTCAACTGCGAGACCGACTTTGTGGCCAACACCGACGCCTTCAAGAATTTCGTCAAGGCCATCGCCAAGCACATCGCCAGCCTCAGCCCGCAGTACGTCACCCGCGAGCAAGTCCCCGCCGAGGTGGTCGAGCACGAGCGCACCATCCAGACCAACCGCGCCGTGCAAGAGGGCAAGCCCGCCGAAATCGCCGCCAAGGTGGCCGAGGGGCGTATGGCCAAGTTCTACGAAGAAATCGTGCTGATGGATCAGAAATACTACCTCGACGACAACAAGACCATCGCCGACCTACTGCGCGAGACCGTGGCCGAAGTGGGCGAGAGCATCCAGATTGCCCGCTTTGCCCGCTTTGCCCTCGGTGAGAGCACTGCCGCCGAAGACACCGAGGAATAGTCGGTTTTCACGCTGGCCCACGTGGTGTACAATACACGGCATGATGACGTCGCCGCGAACCACCACCGTCGGAAGCGCGCACCCACCCA
>DAOUCZ010000185.1:0-1903 GCA_034431675.1 Anaerolineae bacterium
GCTGGCTTCTGCACGTTACGCCAATTTTTGGGATGACACGGCATATCGGTGTGATGGGGTGACAATTGCCGATGCGCGGGTGATGGACGCATATCGGACGCGAGCCGACCGTCTGCCATTTTTGATACAAGATGGTGAGGTGGATGGGCGAACCACGGCGGTTTGGTGGCCAGCATCAAATATGTGGGGGGTTGGGACGATGAGGGTGCGCCAGATGCCAGAGGGGCTTTTGGGTGCTTCTCGCAGCTTGACGTTCGAAGAGACACTGCGCCAGAACACCGTGGGGATTATTGAGCGTGGCTAAGATATTGGACGATGGGCTGCCACAGGCGCTGTTTGATGCGGGAATCTTGCAATTTGGGCTGTTTGGGGATGGCGTACAGCGGGTGACCCGACTGGAGCTGCTGCCTTCATATCCAGTATTGATGCAGCGATGTGCTAAGCAGATGGCTCAGATGCTTGCACCAGAAATGAACCGTGTGGTGTGTATGAGCGAGAACGCCGCGTTGGGTGCCGTCGTCAGCGTTGAGAGCGGTTTGCCGTTGATTATTGGCGAGCGGGTGGGTGATGGACACATCACGTTTTTGGGGGCATACGACATAGAGCATCCATCGGCATTTGTGGGGATGCAGAGTGCGACCTTTGACAGCGCTGCGCGTTTGGATATTCAACAGCGGGCCGAGCGCGTGGGCTTGCAGATTGTGCAGTGGTTGTGGATTTTGGATGACATACAAGATGATGATGGGAACGGCGCCGCCTTGATGACCTTGGGCGACGCCGTTGCGCATTTGGTAGAGCGGCAGGTGCTGCCGTTTAGGCCTGTTTAAGCCGCCTTATTCTTCATCACCGAGGCTGAGGATAGCCATAAAGGCTTCTTGCGGCACCTCGACCGAGCCGATCATCTTCATGCGCTTCTTACCTTTTTTCTGCTTTTCGAGCAACTTCTTTTTGCGGGTGATGTCGCCGCCATAGCATTTGGCGAGCACATCTTTGCGCATGGCAGAGACATTGGCGCGGGAGATGATTCGTTTGCCGACCGCTGCCTGTACGGGCACGACAAACTGCTGGCGGGGGATGAGGTCTTTGAGGCGGGTGACGAGGCGCTGCCCTTTGCTGTAGGCATCATCGTTGTGGACGATGAGTGCGAGTGCATCAACGGGTTCGTTGTTAACCAAAACATCGAGCTTGACCAGATTGCCGGCTTGGTAGGTATCAAATTGATAATCTAGGCTGGCATAGCCTTTGGTAGCGCTTTTGAGTCGGTCATAGAAATCGACGATCAATTCGGCGAGGGGCATACGATAATGGAGCACCACGCGGGATTTGTCGAGATATTCGGTGGTGGTGTAAACCCCACGTTTTTTGATGACCAAGTCCATGATGACCCCGATAAATTCCTGCGGGGCGTAAATCTGGATTTTCATCCATGGTTCGCGAATCTCTGCGATAACGGATTCATCGGGGAGTTGGGCGGGGCTGTCGATTTCTATTTCCTCTCCATCGCGCTTGGAGACTTGATATTTTACACTGGGGGCTGTGGCGATGATGTCGAGGTCATATTCGCGCTCGAGACGCTCTTGGATAATTTCCATGTGGAAGAGACCAAGAAACCCGACGCGAAAGCCAAAATTGAGTGCCTGAGAGCTTTCGGGTTCGAAAACCAGTGAGGCGTCATTGAGCTGAAGTTTTTCTAGCGCATCGCGCAGCTCGCCATAGTCATCGTTGTTAGTGGGGTAGATGCCGGCGAACACCATCGGCTTAACCTGTGCATAGCCCGGAAGAGGTTCTGTCGCCCCATTGAAGGCCAGCGTGATGGTATCGCCGACGCGGCATTCGCGCACCGTTTTGAAGCCGGTGGCGATATAGCCAACCTCACCCGTGGACAGCCCCTCGACCGGCTGCA
>DAOUCZ010000186.1:0-44879 GCA_034431675.1 Anaerolineae bacterium
GGCAGTTCGTGAACTGCCCGACGTCACGGGCGCATCGCGATGCTTCACGGGCGCATCGCGATGCTTCACGGGCGCATCGCGATGCGCCCCTACGCTCATGAACCCATGGCTGATTTTGAAGCGATTGCCTTTGGTGAGTTTGGCCTGTGCAGCATGACCGCGCGCCCACCAGCGAAATCACCATACCCAAAGCGGCTGAGGTGCTGTACCGTAAAAGCCCGAATCGTCATCCGACACATGAGCGCCACTTAAGACACCCCTGCGTTGGGGGAAGTCGGTGTTCATTGCTTGACCCAAGGGGGATTCGGTGAAGGTCTATCGGATAGAAGTCCGCCCGCGCGCGGCCACCTCGCATCATGGCTTGCTGAGTGCGGCGCACCAGCTGGGCTATCCCACGCTGATCGCTTGTGCGGTCACCCGCCTGTTTTTCCTCCTCGGTGACGTCGGCGAGCCAGACGTCCACCGCCTCGCTGCTCAGCTGCTGGCCGACCCGGTGACCGAGGTCTATACCCTCGGCCAGACCCCATCCGCCGCCGGCACGCTGCGCGTCGAGCGCACCCTGCTGCCCGGCGTCACCGACCCCGCCGCTGAGAGCTTGCTGAAGGCTGCGCACCTGCTGGGCATCCCGCTGGCGCAGGCCGCCACCGGTGAGCGCTATGACCTGACCGGCGAGCTGTCGCCCGAGGCACTCCAGCGCGTGGCCAGCGGGGTGCTGTCGAACGCGGTGATTCACCGTGTGGCGTTGGGTGAGGCCATCAGCGCGCCGTTTGTGCCGGCTGCCCCGCCCGATTTGACCGTCGAGGTGATTGGGGTGCGCGGCCTTGATGATGACGCCCTGCTGGCCCTGAGCGCCGAACGCCGCCTGTCGCTGGACATCCACGAGATGCGCGCCATCCGCGCCTATTTTGAGGCCGAGCAGCGCGACCCGACCGATGCCGAACTGGAGATGCTGGCCCAGACATGGAGTGAGCACTGCGTGCACAAGACCTTCCGCGCGCACATCCGTTACAGCGGCCCAGCACACGGCGCGCCGGCTGATGCCCCCTCCGAGGTGCAGGTGGTGGACGGCCTGCTCAAGACCTACATCCGCGCGGCCACCGAGAAACTGGCTAAGCCGTGGGTGCGCTCTGCGTTTGTCGATAACGCCGGCGTGATGGCCTTTGACGACCGCTACGACCTTGCCTTTAAGGTCGAGACGCACAACCGCCCATCGGCGCTAGAGCCGTTTGGCGGGGCAAATACTGGCGCAGGTGGGGTCATCCGCGACGTGCTGGGGGTCAGCGCACGCCCGATTGCCAACACCGACGTGTTGTGCTTTGGCCTGCCCGATACCCCTGCCGCCAGCCTGCCCGATAATGTGCTGCACCCACGCCGCATCATCGACGGGGTGGTGCACGGCATCGAAGATTATGGTAACAAGATGGGCATCCCGACCGTGAACGGCGCGGTGCATTACCACGCCGGCTACACCGCCAACCCGCTGGTGTTTGCCGGATGCGTCGGGATTGTGCCGATTGGGGCGCACCGTGCCGAGGCCGAACCGGGCGATTTGATTGTGGTGATGGGCGGGCGCACGGGCCGCGATGGGCTGCGCGGCGCAACCTTCTCGTCAATGGAGATGGACACCACCACCGCCCAAGTCAGCGGCGGGGCGGTGCAGATTGGCCACCCGATCCACGAAAAGCAGGTGATGGAGGCGGTGCTGCGCGCCCGCGACGCCGGCCTGTATACCGCCATCACCGACTGCGGGGCGGGTGGGCTGTCGTCTGCGGTGGGCGAGATGGGGCAGAAGTTGGGCGCGCGCGTGCAGCTGGCCGATGTGCCGCTGAAGTATCCGGGCCTGCGCCCATGGGAAATCTGGCTGAGCGAGGCGCAAGAGCGGATGGTCTTGGCTGTGCCGCCGCGCCACTGGGAGGCGCTCAAGGCCATCTGTGACGCGCACGATGTCGAGGTGGTGTCGATTGGTACGTATGAGCCGACCGGCCAACTTGAGCTGCGCTATGGGGACATGCCGGTGGGCAGCATCAGCATGGACTTTCTGCACCACGGCATCCCGCGCCGTCAGCTGGAGGCGGTGTGGAGCGCGCCGATCTATGATGCCTCTGCCCCGCTGCCGGCGGTGACGGTGGATGAGGCGCTGCTGAGGCTGCTGGCCCAACCGACCATCCGCAGCAAGGCCGATGTGATTGGGCGCTATGACCACGAGGTTGGGACAGGGACGGCGGTCAAGCCGCAGGTGGGGGCGGGGTCTGGCCCTGCCGATGCCAGCGTGATTGTGCCGCAGGATACGCTAGACCGGCCGACGGCGCGCGCATTTGCGCTGTCGGTGGGGATGTGTCCGCAGTATACCGCCTATGACCCGTATGCGATGGCGTGGGCCGCGGTAGATGAGGCGGTGCGCAACGCGGTGGCCGTCGGCGCAGACCCTGACCAGCTGGCCATCCTAGACAACTTCAGCTGGGGCAACACTCAGCTGCCCGACCGGCTGGGGGCGCTGGTGCGCTGCTCGCAAGGGTGCTATGACGCCGCGCTGGCTTATCAAACCCCGTTTATCAGCGGCAAAGACAGCCTGAACAACGAATACCTTGACCAAAATGGGGTGCGCCGCGCCATCCCGGGCACGTTGGTGATTTCGGCCATCGGCATCATGCCAGACGCCGGCAAAGCCGTCACCAGCGACCTGAAAGAGGCCGGCAACCTGCTGTATCTGCTGGGCGAGACGCGCGCCGATGAGCTGGCCGGCAGCGCCTTTGCCGACCTGACCGGCTATACCGGTGGGGTCGTGCCGCGCCCGGTGCATGGGGCGCTGGCGGCCTATCGCGCGGTATACCGCGCCATCCATGCCGGGCTGGTGCGCTCTGCCCATGACCCTAGCGAGGGCGGTCTGGCGGTGGCGCTGGCCGAGATGTGCATCGGCGGGGGCATCGGCGCACAGCTGGACGGTCAGACTGACGCAGCGGCGCTGTTCGCTGAGTCGCAGGGGCGGCTGGTGTTGGAGGTGCGCCCGCAGGACGCCGCTGCGTTCGAGGCGCTGCTGAACGACGCCGGCGCGCCCTTCAGCCGAATCGGGCAAGTGGGCGGCCAAGCGCTGCTGTTGGGCGAGGTGCGCGTGCCGGTGGAATCGCTGGCGCGGGCATGGGGCGCGCCGGTGCGCCCTGCGCCGTCAGTGCCCGCCCCTGTCGTCAGCCCACAGGCCGCGCCCACACTCACGCGCACGCCGCGCGTGCTCATCTTGCACGCGCCCGGCACCAATCGCGACCGCGACGCTGCACTGGCCTGCCAATTGGCAGGGGGCGACCCCGAAGTGGTCACGGTCAATCAGCTGGTGCGTGGCGAGCGCCGCCTACTGGATTATCACATGCTGGTGATTCCCGGCGGCTTTAGCTATGGCGATGACCTTGGCGCGGGGGTGGTGTGGGCGCTCAACCTGCGCGAGCGCATCGCCGGCGTCGATGCCTTTGTGCGCGGGGGGCGTCCGGTGCTGGGCATCTGCAACGGCTTTCAGACGCTGGTCAAATCGGGGCTGCTGCCGGGCAACGACTGGGACGGCGGACAGCGCAAGGTCACCCTGACCTATAACGCGCAAGGGCGGTTTGAGTGCGGTTGGGTGCTGCTGCAAGCCCATCCGGCCAGCCCGTGCCTGTTCACCGAGGGGCTGACTGACCCGATTTACTGCCCGATTGCCCACGGCGAAGGGCGGGTGCAGGTGGCCGACGACGACACGCTGCGCCGCCTGCACGCGGACGGCCTCGCGGCGCTGCGCTACATCACGCCCGACAGTCAGCACGCCGACGACTTCCCCTATAACCCCAATGGCTCGGTGGATGCGATTGCAGGCTTGTGCAACCCCGCCGGCAACGTGTTTGGCCTGATGCCCCACCCCGAAAACCACATCTTTCCGTGGCAGCACCCGCAGCACAGCGCCAGCCAACGCGGCTATGACGGCCTGCGCCTGTTTCAGAATGGGATCAAACGCGCATGACTGACCTGACACACGATACCTACATCAGCCCGTTTAGCTGGCGGTATGGCTCGGCGGAGATGCGCGCGGTATGGTCACTGGCGCATCAGCGGCGCTTGTGGCGGCAGATTTGGGTGGCGCTAGCCGAGGCACAGGCCAGCGTCGGGTTGGTCAAGCCGGAGCAGGTGGCCGACCTGCGCGCCCACATGACCGACATCGACATCCCGCGTGCGCTGCACATCGAGGCCGACATTCACCACGACCTGATGGCCGAGGTCAAGACCTATGCCGAGCAGTGTCCGGTGGGCGGCGGCATCATCCACCTTGGCGCAACCAGCATGGACATCGAGGACAACGCCGATGCGCTGCGCCTGCGCGACGCGCTCGACCTGATTGTGAGGGGGCTGGAGCAGGTGCTTTCCACGCTGGCCGGCCTGATTGAGGCCGAGGCCGACACGGTCTGTATGGCCTTTACGCACCTTCAGCCCGCCGAGCCGACCACGCTGGGCTATCGCTTTGCCAATTACGCCCAAGACCTGCTGGCCGACCTGCACGACCTGCGTCGCTTGCGGGCCGACATCCGCGGCAAGGGGTTTAAGGGCGCAGTCGGCACAGCAGCAAGCTATGATGAGCTGCTGCACGGCACAGGCATGACCCCGTCTGAGCTGGAGCGGCGCGTGATGGGCGCGCTGGGCCTAGACGCCTTCACCATCACCCACCAGACCTATCCCCGCCGGCAGGATTTGAAGCTGGTGGAAGGGCTGGCGGCGGTGGCGATGACCGGCTACCGCCTTGCCTTTGACCTGCGCCTGCTGCAATCGCCGCCTTTTGGCGAATGGGCTGAACCGTTCGGCGCGCGCCAGATTGGCTCGTCGGCCATGCCGTTCAAGCGCAACCCGATCAACGCCGAGAACATCGACAGCCTTGCGCGTTATGTGGCCGGCCTGCCGCGCCTGTTTTGGGACAACGCCGCCCACCATCTGCTGGAACGCACCCTAGACGACAGCGGCAACCGGCGCGCCGCCCTGCCCGATGCCTTTTTGGCCACCGATGAGATCCTACGCCGGCTGAACAAGGTGCTGGCCGGCCTGCGCATCGACCGTGCCGGCATCGCGCGCAACCTGAGCGCCTATGGCACGTTTGCCGCCACCGAGCGCGTGCTGATGGAAGCGGCGCGTGCCGGCGGCGACCGGCAGGAACTGCACGAGGTCATCCGCGAGAACAGCCTAAAGGCGTGGGAGGCGCTGCGCGAGGGCCTGCCCAATCCCCTGCCCGACCTGCTGACCAGCGACCCGCGCATCACCGCCTATCTGACGCCTGAGCGCGTGCGGGCACTGCTGGACGCCAGCGGCCACATCGGCGATGCCCCGGTGCGCGCCCGCCTGTTGGCCGCCGAGGTGCGCGCCGCCCTCGCCCTGTCATCCCGATAAGCACGCCGGAGGCCCGATGGTCACGCTGGACGACATCCGCGCCGCGCAAGAGCGCCTGCGCCCCTATCTGACGCTGCCGACTCCGCTGGACACGGCCCGCGGCCTTGGCGCTGCGCCGTTCTATCTCAAGGTCGAGACGGTCAACCCGACCCGCTCGTTTAAGATACGTGGGGCGCTCAACGCCATGCTCAAGCTGCGCGAGACCGGTCACAGCGGCGGGGTCATTACCGCATCATCGGGCAACCACGCGCAGGCCTTGGCCTATGCCGCCCGCCTGACCGGCGTCCACGCGCAAATCTGGATGCCAGAGCACACCCCGCGCAAAAAAGTGGAAGGCGTGCGCGCGCACGGCGGCGAGGTGGTGCTGCACGGCCAAAACTTTGACGAGACCGAGCAGGCGGTGCTGGCCCGCGCCGACGACTCAGGACGGGTGTTTATCTCGGCCTACAGCCATCCCGATGTGATTGCCGGCGCAGGCACGATTGGGCTGGAGATTGCCCAACAGCTGCCAACCGTTGGGCGGGTCGCCGTGTGCCTGAGCGGCGGCGGCCTGATTGGCGGGGTGGCGGTGGCGCTGAAGGGCGTGCTGCCGCACTGCAAAATCGTCGGGGTGTGCGCCCAACACGCCCCAGCGGGCTACAACGTCAAATATGGCACGCAGCACCCGCAAATTTATGACACGCTGGCCGAGGCCCTGAGTGGGGACATCGAGCCAAACAGCCCCACCCTCGGCCTGATTGGCAGCAGCGTAGACCGCGTGGTGATGGTCAGCGAAGCGGCCATTGCCGATGCGATGCGCGCGCTGGTCTATCAGCAGGGCTGGGTGGCTGAGGGCGGCGGCGCGGTGGCCGTGGCGGCCATCCGGCAGGGCTTCATCCCGACCGATGACTGCCCGACGGTGGCCACCCTCAGCGGCGGCAACATTGATGCCGAGGCGCTGCGGCGCATCCTGACCGCCTGAGCCGCATACGGCGATTGGAACGCGCATTATCCCATAGGACTCACGTTGACGCGCTTTTGCGTGTAAAATCGCGTGGTCAGCCCGTTTAGGAACAGAAAGAGAACACGATGAACATGCTGTCCAAACTGCCCGGTATGGGGTGGGCCATGCGCCATCCGCGCTTTGCGGCATGGCTGGTGCTGTCGGTGGGGATGGTGACGCTGTTAATCATCGAGGCCGCCGATGTCGGCCTGCTGCCCACCCAGTGGCTGGCCCTAATTGTCGCCACCGTTTTGGTGGCCGGCCTTTGCATCTGGATTGTGAGCTGGCAAGACCCAACCGCAGACAGCGCAGACGAGGGATAACACCGATGACCGCCGCCGAAGCCACCCACATCGACCTGCAAGACATGGGCCAGCGCGCCAGAGCCGCCTCGGTCTCGGTTGCGCGGGCCACCACCGCCCAAAAGAACGCCCTGCTGCTGGCCATCGCCGAGGCGCTGGAGGCCAGCACGCCGGCCATCCTTGAAGCCAACCGCCTCGACCTTGAGGCCGGGCGCGCCAACGGGCTGGGCGAGGCGCTGCTTGACCGGCTTGACCTGCTGAAACGCCTGAGCGGCATCATCGCCGACGTGCGCCACGTGGCCACCCTGCCTGACCCCGTCGGCCACGAATTCGACATCCGCACCCTGCCCAACGGGCTGAACGTGCGCCGGCGGCGTATCCCGCTGGGCGTGCTGGGCGTGATTTACGAAGCCCGCCCCAATGTCACCGTCGAGGTGGCCTCGCTGGCGCTCAAGACCGGCAATGCGGTCATCCTGCGCGGGGGCAAAGAGACGCTCAACACCAACCTTGCCCTAACCGAGGCCATCCAGTGCGCGCTCAGCGCCCACGGCTTTCCGTCGGATGCGGTGCAGCTGATTGCCAGCACCGACCGCGCCTATGTATCGCAGATGCTGCGGCTGGATAAATACATCGACGTGATTATCCCACGCGGCGGCGCGGGCTTGCATCAGCTGTGCAAAGAAAACAGCACCATACCGGTTATCACTGGCGGCATCGGCATCTGTCACTACTTTGTCGATGTCAGCGCCAAAGTGGAGCAGTCCTTGGCGGTCATCCACAACGCCAAGACCAGCAGGCCATCGGTGTGCAACACGCTGGATACCCTGCTGGTGCACCGCGACATCGCGCCCAGCTTTTTGCCGCGCGTGGTAGACCATCTGCGCCCTGCCGGTGTCACTTTCAAGGCCGATGCGCGCGCGCTGGACATCTTGGGGGCGCAGCCCGACATTGAACCCGCCGGCCCAGACGACTTTGATACCGAGTGGATGGCGCTGGTGCTGGGGCTGAAGGTGGTCGATTCGCTGGACGAGGCCATCGCCCACATCCGCGCCCACAGCCAAGACCACAGCGACGGCATCCTGACCGAGGACGCCGCCAATGCCGAGCGCTTCCTCAACGAGGTGATGTCGTCTGCGGTGTTCTGGAACGCCAGCACCCGTTTTAATGACGGCGGGGCGCTTGGCCTTGGCGCAGAGGTGGCCGTCAGCACCCAAAAGCTGCACGCGCGCGGGCCGATGGGCCTTGAAGAACTGACTACCTATAAATGGGTGGTAGTGGGCGAGGGCCAAACGCGCGGCTGAAGCCGATGGACGCGCCAGTGGTCAGCCAGACCACACAGCGCCACCCATCCAAGGCACACCGCATACGACATCAGCCACGGGGCGGCGGGGGAATGGCTGCGCACAGCCAGCCCCCACGCCAGCGCAGCATAACCGGCCAGCGCCAGCTCAATCAGGTGCTGCCCGACATCCGAAGACAGGGCGTAGCGCTGCTGCGCCCATGTTTTTGCACCGGCGGCAAACTTAGGCGTGCGCACAAATTCCAGCTCGCGGCGCTGCCGCCACCCGCGATAGGCCGCATAGGCCGCGCGCGCATTGCTCCATAACAGCCCAATCCCCAACACCATCACCATCGGGAAGGCCAGCAGGCGCGCCGGCCACGCGCGCGGATACAGCCGCGCCTGCGTGACCAGATAGAGCACCGGCTGTACCACCGTAAACAGCGCCAGCGGGGCTAGCACCACCTGCTTGTGCGCGCCGCTGAGAATCAGCCACGGCGACAGCAGCAGCAGCACCAGCATGACCGGATGCGGCAGATACTGCATCATGTGCAGCAGGGCCAGCACTTTGCGCGGCAGCGGCAGCTGGCTTTGCAGCACCGGCCTAGCCAGCTTCAGCAGCACCTGACTGCTGCCGGTGGCCCAGCGGCCTTGCTGCCGCTGATAGGCCTCGATTTGCGGCGGCAGTTCCCCCACCGTCACCACATCTGGCGCATACACCCCGCGCCAACCGCGCAGCTGCGCGCGATAGCTGAGGTCAAAGTCTTCGGTCAGGGTATCGGCCTGCCAGCCGCCGGCGTCATGGATGGCTGCGATGCGCCACATCCCACCCGTGCCGCTAAACGACATCACCGTGCCGATGGATGAGCGGGCGGCCTGCTCCACCTGATAATAGGTGTCGATGTTTAGGGCTTGGGCGCGCGTCAGCCAGTTGTCTGTGGCGTTTAGGTGACCCCAACGCCCCTGCACAAAGGCCACGCGCGGCGCGCCCTCAAAATAGCGCACCAGTCGGCGCAGAAAATCGGGCGCGGGCACAAAATCGGCATCGAGGATGGCCGCAAACTCGGCCTGCGGGGCGAGCGTCAGGCCATAGGCCAGCGCGCCGGCCTTATAGCCGGTGCGATCGGGCCGGCGCACCTGCACGATGTCGAGGCCGCCCTGCCGCAGTTGGGCCACCAGCTGCGCCACCAGTTCCGCCGTGTCATCGGTCGAGTCGTCCAGCACCTGCACGGTCAGGCAGTCACGCGGATAATCCAGCGCCGCCACCGCCTCGAGCAGACGGCCCACTACATATTTTTCGTTGTACAGCGGCAGCTGAAGCAGCACCATCGGCCAGCGGGTTGGCGGCGCATGGGCCACCTGTCGGCGGCGCAGCGCGCGCAGCGCATAACGCACCACCAGAACCAGCTGTGTGAGGCTGTAAATCGCGATGAACAACGTCCCTGCGGTATACAGGGTGACCAGTGCGGCCTTCAACATGGGTGCAGACCTTATGCGGTGGGACAGAACAAAAAAAACAGGCAATGCCTTGCGCTAGGCGCTGAGGTCACGCTTAAACTTGAACAGATCGGCGCGGGTGCGGGCATCGAACAGCACAAAAGCCAGCGCCCGAAACGCCCATTCGCTTCGGATGTGCGGATATAGATGATACAAAAAGCCAATGGCCCTGCTGTAGGGCAGATTGAGGCGCTGGCGCACCAGCGGATGCACAAAATGGGCCTGAAACAACGCCCCTACCCAATAGCGAAACGCGCCAAAGCCACGCTTATACGAGTCGTAGAGGCGCGGGGTGTAGTCGTTGACGTGCAGGGTCTCGTGGAGGGTTTGCTCGCGGCGCACGCAAAAGGCGGCGTAGTCGGCGTCAAGGTCGGTCACGCCCATCGACTCGCAGGCGGCTTTCATATCCTGATAGTAGGCCTCTTTTTCGGCGTCGGTCATCGCACGGCGGTGGAGATACTCATAGCCGCGGATGCCATATTCCACCAGCATATCGTTGACCTCGATAAAGGCGCGGTTGGGGATGTGGTCTGGGCCGCCAGCAGCGGCGCGCTGGCGCTCCACCGCGGTATGGATGGCACGCACCTGCCGCCCCAACGTCGGGATGTCCTGCGGGGCGGTGAAGAACACGCGCTGATTATAGGCAAAGGTTTCGATAAAGCGGCGGGCGGGGTCGGACGGCAGGCAGTTGGTGAAGAACAGCCAGTGCACGTCGGGGTTTAGAGCAAAATCGGCGGCAGCACCCACATAAATCAAGACGATGTTTTCGACATTGCACCAGATTTGGCGGGTGATGCTGCTGCCGAAATAGCGTGAGTCAAGGGCGGTCATCGATGTGGTTGTCCCCTCGTCATTTTCCTACAGACGGGGGGTAATGCTATCATATCTGGCCGTTGGGGTGGGCCAGATTTTGGACAGTCTGTGCGAACCGTGGGTTAGGCGTTGGGCAGGGCGATGATGAAGCGTGCACCCATCCCTACCCCATCCGATTCGGCCCAGATGCGCCCGTGGTTGGCCTTAATCAGCATCCGCGCCACTGCCAGCCCAATGCCCAGCCCGCCGTGTTTGCGCGTCATATGGTCTTCGACCTGAAAGAACTCGTCGAATACGCGCTCAAGGTGCTCGGCGGCGATGCCGTTGCCGTTAACTTCCACCACCACCCACACCTCACCCGGGCGCGGCTGTACACTCACGCTGATGTAGCCGCCTTCGGGCGTGAAGCGCACCGCGTTGTGCAGCACATTGGCCAGCGCAAGGCCCATCCGTTCGCGGTCAATCAACACCACCAGATAGGGCGGCACGCTGCTAAACAGGATGTGCCGCTTGGCAGCGCCTTGGATCGAATTGGCTTCGGCCTCCAAGTCCTGCATCAGCTGCTGAAGTGGCACGCGCTCTGGCTTCACATCTTTGCCAACGGGTGTCAGGTAGCGCAGGGTGGCCATGCTGTCCAAAATCGAGCGCAGATGCATGGCATTGCGCATCACCGCGTCGGCGAACTCTTCGATTTCGGGGTTGGGCGCATCGTCTTTCAGAAAGGTGGCATAGCCCAAGATTGACCCCAGCGGCGTCCGCAGCTCGTGCGAGGCAATGCTGATGAACGAGTCCTTGAGCGTCTCGACTTGTGACAGTTCTTCGTTGGCAGTCTTGAGCTGCACCAGCAGGCGCGCCACTTCGATGGCGACGGCCGCTTCTTGCCCCAGCAGCATCAGCGCCTGCTCGTCACGCGGGGTAAACGGCAGCTTGCGCTTGTTGACCACCTCAAGCACCCCAATCACCCGATCGCGCGAAATCATCGGCACGCCCATCAGTGAGCTGGTCTGAAACCCCGACTGCTCATCGACCGTTTTGTAGTGACGTGGGTCTTGGCCAACGTTTTCGACCGCAATCGGCTTGCGCTCTCGGAAGATCGTGCCGGCGATGCTGGTCAACGGCACGGGCATCCCCAGCACCTCGTGGGCGGACGGAGACGCGCTGTTGGTGGCGGCAAAATACAGCTCTTGCAGGTCTTTGTCCCACAGCAGTACTGCCGCCGATTGGCAGTCGGTCAGCTCTGCCGCGGCGTCCATGATGGCCGGCAGCAAAATCTCCAGCTGGGGGTCGGGGCTAAGCAGCGCCGCATTCAGCTGAGTGGTGACCATCAACATTTTGCGCAGGCCTGCCACCTGTGCGCGCAGGCGCAGTACTTCGGCTTCGAGATCGGATGAAGGCGTGCTCATGGTTCTCGCCTGCTGTGTTGCTCTGGAATTGCCGTGCGAAGGTGGAACAGAAGTCATGTGCGCCGCATCGCTTTCAACAGTGTGTGCTGGTATCTATAAAATTCTATCTCTAATAGTAGTAGTAGGGATGTAGATAATGTTCATAACTTTTGGCCACTTTGGGTTAGTGTGGGTTATTTATCCCCAGTTTCGCAAGTTGGGCTTTTTTTAACCCAAGAATCGGCTCGATATATCCAAAGTTGGCGGTGCTGCGCGCTGTGGTGTGGGATAAGTTATGAACATTACATTGTTCATAACTTTTTGGCGATGTTCATAACTGGCGCGCTTTGATTGCATTGTACCGCTTTTTTGGGGTTTTCAATGCCAAGTTATGAACATCCCTGACGAGTTATCAACAGGTTATGAACAGGTTATCGACAGAGTTATGAACAGTGTTTGTAACATGGTTTGCTTAATATGAGAAATATTGGGATAAAAAACGCGATTTTTTGGGATATATTGCGTATCCCAAATGGGGGTTGGGATATGCCAGAATCGGGGGTTGGGATAAAGGCCAGTTTTTTGGGATATTTTTGCCCCCAAAAAGTGGGGCTTATCGGGAGTTGTGTAGGACGTGTGTTAGAAATGCGCGTGGAGTCTTCTCGTGGGGGCGGAATGTCATACAATCGAGGTAAGACACATCACAAGCCGATGGCCGTCTGTTTAGCGCTGCCCATGGGGGGCAGAACGCGGGCCATCCTAGCACAATCAACAGGGTATCGTTATGGCCAAGGATTATTATCAAACACTGGGCGTCAGCCGTGGGGCAAGCGAGAGCGACATCAAGCGGGCCTATCACAAGCTGGCCAAACAGTATCATCCCGACTTGAACAAGGACAACCCGAACGCGGAGTCGCGCTTTAAGGAGGTCAACGAGGCCTACGAGGTGCTCAGTGACCCGCAAAAGCGCCAGAACTACGATCAGTTTGGCGACCCCGACGGCAATCCGTTTGCCGGCGGGATGGGCGGTCGGGGCGGCCCACAGATGGACACCGCCGATTTTGAGGAGATTTTGCGCGGGATGTTCGGGGGGATGAACGGCAGCACGGGCGGGTTTGGCTTTGGCCGGCGCGCGCCCAGCCGTGGGCGTGACATCGAGCACGAGGTTGGGGTGTCGCTGCGCGAGGCGTATGAGGGCACGACGCGCATCGTGACCAAAGGGGATCGGCGCATTCGGGCCGACATCCCTGCCGGCGTGACGGATGGCACGCGCGTGCGCCTGAAGGGTGAGGGCGAGCCGGGCACGACAGGCCCGGGCGACTTGTATCTGGTGGTGCGTATCGAGGACGATGCGCGCTTTAAGCGTGACGGGCTGGACTTGACCACCGATGTCCGGGTGGACTGGTATACCGCCATGACGGGTGGCAAGGTTAGCGTGCCAACCGTGACCGGTGTAGTGAATGTGACAGTGCCGGCGGGCACGCAGTCGGGGCGCAAGCTGAAGCTGAAGGGCAAAGGGATGCCAGACGGGCGCGGTGGGTATGGGGACTTATATGCCCATGTGCTGATTGGTGTGCCGGAGCGCTTGACCGATGAGCAGCGTCGGCTTGCTGAGGCGCTGCATCGGGCGCTGTCGTAGGGCTAAGCGCGGCGGCTGAGGAATGGGACAAAAAATGGACGGCTGTGTGCCGTCCATTTTGTTTTGGGGGATGGTGCTGGTGGTGGGCGTTTAGCCGCCGCGCTGACTGCGGGGGTCGAGCGCGTCGCGCAGGCCGTCGCCGATGAAGTTGATGGACAGCACCGTCAGGGTAATCAGCAGGCCGGGCGCGCCCCAGATCCATGGGTATTTATCGACAAATTGGCGCGCGCCGCTGAGGATGTTGCCCCATGTGGCGGTGGGTTCTTGCACGCCAAAGCCAAGGAAGCCCAGCGCGGTCTCGGTGACGATGGCGCCGCCGACGCCCAGCGTGGCCGCTACCACGATCGGGGCGATGCAGTTGGGCAGGATGTGGGTGATGATGATGCGGAAGTCGCTTGCCCCGACCATGCGGGCGGCGGTGACGAACTCCTGCTCTTTTAGCGACAGCACCATCGAGCGCACGATGCGGCTGAGGCCCAGCCAGCTGAAGACGCCGATGATGACCACAATCGCCAGCACGGTGACACTGAGATTTCGCCCCAAGATGTTCATCGAGACTTGGGCGTTTTTGATCAGTGCGGGCTGAATCACAATCAGCAGCACCAGCGTGGGGATGGCCAGCAGCGCCTCGACCAATCGCATTAAGATGGCGTCAATCCAGCCGCCAAAGTAGCCTGAGACCAGCCCGACCAGCGTGCCGATGGTGATGGAGATGGCCACTGCCGAGATGCCGATCATCAGCGAGATTTGGCCGCCATAGATGACGCGTGCCATGATGTCACGCCCAAGGCGGTCCGTGCCCAGCAGGTATTGGCTGTTGGGTGGGGTATATTTGGCGGTCAGGGCGGTTTTGTTGGCCTGATCTTCGGTGAAGAACAGCGCGCCCAGCGTGACGAACAACACGATGCCTGTCAAGATAATCAGGCCGGTCACGGCCATGCGGTGACGCAGAAAGCGCCGAACGGTGATTTTCATCAGCGAATCGGCCTGCTCGCGCCGCCCATCCAATTTGATCACGCCGCCGACTTCGAGTGTGGTTGCTTTTGGGGAAGCCATGATGTTTCTAAGCCCTCTATGACTTGGTTGTGGCCGACGTGTTAGTTATAGCGAATGCGGGGGTCGAGCCACGAATACAGGATGTCGGCCACCAGTTGGAAGGTGACCACAGCCACCGCGGTCATGACCGTAAAGGCCATCAGCAGCGGGGGGTCGGCGGGGTTGACCGAGTTGATGAAGGCCAGACCCATCCCCGGCCAGCTGAAGATGGTTTCGGTGATGACCGCGCCGCCCAGCAAGAACGGGATGTCGAGGGCGATGATGGTCACCAGCGGCAGGCTGGCGTTCTTGAGCGCGTGCAGAAAGGTGATGCGGCGTTCGGAGAGGCCTTTGCTGCGCGCGGTGCGGATGTAGTCGCTGTTGATGACTTCGAGCATGGTCGAGCGGATGTAGCGGCTGTAGCCTGCGATGTTGATGGAGGCAAGGCTGACCACCGGCAGCACGAGGTGGCGCAGCAGGTCGCTAAATGAGCGGTCGCCGCGCACATCATACATGCCCTGCACCGGCAAGCACCAACTCACATCCCCGCCCAGTGACCTCAAAAATCCTTGGCACTGTACCGCAAAAATTTGTACCAGCAGCAGAGCCACCAAAAAGACGGGCATGGCAAATAAAACAAACGAGACGGCGGTGACCGCGTTGTCGAAGAACGAATACTGGCGGATGGCGGCCAGAATCCCGATGCCGAGGGCAAATACGATGGTCACGACATATTGTGTCCCCATCAGCAGCAGGGTGTTGGGCATGCGCTCGCTGAAGATGCGCGAGACGGGCCGTCCGCGGAAGGCCACCACCGATTCGCCGAAATCGCCACGCAATATGCCCTGACGCACGCCCGGCGTCTCGCCGATGCCGTCCATGTTCAGGTCGCGCAGGCGCCAGTCGTCACCGATCAGCCATGTGATGAACTGTTGTGGAATGCTGTCGTGCAGCCCATATTTTTCCTCTAACAGCCATTTATCTTCGGGCCGTGCGCGCGGGTCTTGTGCTAGATAGGCAAACGGGTTGCCGCTGGCAAAGCTAAGGGTAAACACAACAATCGAAACCAATATCAGCAGGGGAATGGCTTGCAAAAGCCGCTGAACGACGTATTTGGTCATGGGATAGCTCTCCGAAACGTGATGATGGATGGGACAGACGGCATCTCCAGCCGGCTACCGCCCTAGCCAAAACCTAGCAATTGGCCGTTTACAAACAGGAGGTGTCTTCCCAGCCAATGGAAGACACCCCCCGTTATTCGGTCTGGCTTGCGGAGCAGGCTGGCTTTACGAAGCCGGGACCCACTTCTCGATCTGGTTGAAGTAGTTGGACGACAGTGTGCCGACGCCGCGAGCGCTGGCTACGTCCACCACGTTGCCGTTGATGGCGTACCAAGTCTGGCGCAGGTACAGGCCGTGCCAGAACTGCTCACCGACGAAGGCGCGGATGGCGTCCTGAGCCAGCGCGAGGCGCTCGGCGGGGTCAACCGTGGTGCCCACCAGCTTGTCGAGAGCATCAAACTCGGGGCTGCACGAACCCCAGCCGTTGTTGCCGTTCGGGTTTTCGGGGGTCGGGATGCCGTCGCAGCCGAACCATTCCGGCGCATCAGCGTAGGGGCTGAGGGCGCCAGCGCTGAGGGCGAAGATGGCGATGTCGAAAGCGCCGGTGTCGAGGATACCACCCTCGAGGTAGTCCGCGAACAGCACGCTGGCCGGAACCGGCTGAAGCTGAGCGGCGATGCCGACCGCGTTCCAGTATTCCTGAATGGCGATCTGATAGTCCTTACGGATTTGACGGTCGGTGGTGTAGAAGCGCAGCACGAAGTCCACACCGTCCTTATCGCGGATACCGTCGCCGTTGCTGTCCATCCAGCCGGCTTCATCCAGCAGTTGGGCGGCCAGTTCGGGGTTGTAGGCCACAGCCTCGAGGTCATCGGGCCAGAAGGCCGACGAGTGCCAAGCCTTGGGGACGTCCGTGCCCGGCCCGATCAGCTGTTCGGCGAGGGTGGCGCGGTCGATGGCGGCGATGATGGCGATGCGGACGTTGACATCCGCCAGTGCTTCGGCCAGCGGGCCGGTGTTGTTGCCATAGTTAATCCACAGCGCGTCACCGAACACACCCGGGGTGCCGAACACTTCGACGCCGTCGATAGCCTGATAGCCTTCAACGAAGTCGTCGCTGAAGTTGAAGGCCACGTCGATTTCGCCGGTCGAGAGGGCGTTTTGCATCTGGGCGCTGTCGAGGATGAAGCGCACGATCACGGTGTCGAAACCGGGCTTCTGGCCGTCCCAGTTCGGGTTGGCTTCAAAGCGGATGCTCTCGCCGACGATCCATTCCTTGATGACATAGGGGCCATAACCGACCGTCGCGCCAGCGTTCACACCATCGGGCGTGAAGTACGGCGAGTTGTCGATGGTGCCTTCGGCCTCAACCGCCGGAGCGAGCACGTGAGCGGGGAAGCCGCAGGTGGCGGTGCTCTGGCTGGTATAGTCGGGGAACGGGGCGTTGTAGGTCAGCTGGAAGGTCAGCTCGTCGATCACTTCAAACGACTCGACCACGTCGTTGTACGAACCGCGCTGGAACGTACCCTTGGTCGGGTCAATCATGATTTCGTGCCAGAAGGCGCAGTCAGCGCTGGTGATGGGCTCGCCGTCCGACCACTTCAGGCCTTCGCGCAGCTTGTAGGTCACGCGGGTGTTGCCGGCCTCGAGGGTCTCAACCATCCCGTTTTCTGGGCTGGGGATTTCTTCCACCATCACCGGGAAGATGTTGCGGTCATAGTCCCAGTCCCACACGCCGCGGGCATAGAAGTTGGTCAGCAGCGAACCGAACGCCATGTCGGTGCGCGGGCTGAGCAGCGGGGGTTCTTGCTCCCAGCCAATAACCAGAATCTTGCTGTCCTGCGCGCTCGCGCTGATCCCCAAAGAAAGGGCCAGCACTGCGATCAGTCCAACGAGCATAAAACGAATGGTACGCTTCATTGGTTCCTCCTGAACGTCGGTTATTAAAAAATTTCTTTGACAGTTTTCCGCGCCCGACCTACGCAAAAAACCGCGCTGGTTAGTACCAACTGCCGGTGAGCATAACACATTCCCAATAACGTTTCAACGTCATGGGCATAGTAATTTTTGGCCGAAAACGCTTTCACACCCTGCCTAACGGAAAACTAAACAAAACCTAATATTTGATATTTTCCCCTCAAATCTCTTGTGCATCCAGCGTACAGTGGGAAAACGTACAAATCTGTATCTGTCCCCCTTGGTTACCTTTTGTAAAGCGGGTGTTTTGTGGCCAGTTGTGCAGTCAGCGGGTTTGATGGATAACGCCATAGCCACGTGGGTGCACCCCCCTTTTGCAGGCAGATGGAGAGAGGAACGGCTGATGGGACGTGTGATGATGGGACTGCTGATGTTGGTGGGGATAACGGCGTGGGCGGCTTCGGCACAGGCGCAGGCGCGCCCGTTGGTGATGCCGGTGGGGACGCCGGCTGGGCCGGCCACGTGGTTGTTTGGTCAGGCCTATGGCAACACGCCCGGGGCGTACAACTTTGGCGAGGCGTGGTATCGGGCGGGGCAAGGGCTGCATTTTGGCATCGACTTGAGTATGCCGTGCGGGACTCCGCTGGTGGCGGTGGCGGATGGGGTGGTGGCGTTTGCCGATGACCTTGGCTTTGGGTCTGGTCCGCACAACCTGATTTTGCGCCACGAGGCGTTGGGGATTACCACGCTGTATGGGCATTTGCAGGCCTATCCGCTGGTGCGGCCCGGGCAGACGGTGCGTCAGGGCGACCTTGTGGGCTACAGCGGCGACCCGGATGTCACGTGTTTTTCGCGCCCGCACTTGCATTTCGAGGTGCGCTCACTCGATTATCGCACGGCCTACAACCCGATCGATTGGATTGAGGCCGATTGGCACGCCCTTGCGCTGGTCGGGGCATACAGCGGGCACATTTTGCAGGGGGATATGGACAACCCGCGCCGCTGGATGAGCCTTGATAATCAGCCGGAGGTGCGCTTTGGCGGCCAGCGCCTCAACGCCTATGCCGCCGCCTATCCGCCAGCCAACGGCCAGAGCGCCCCGCCCAACGCCCTGCCGATGCGTGACCTGCCGGCGTTTGAGCCGTCTGTGCCGTGGCAGGTGCGCACGCTGGATGCTGACGGGTGCTGCTGGCAGAACTTTTGGTATCCCACCGAGCCGACCACCCTATACAGCATCGACGGGGTGGGCGGGGCGCGGGCCGGCATCTACCGCTGGGACTTAAACCGACCGGCCCTGATGGAACAGGTGGAATCTGCCCCACCCGCCCATCGCTCACCGGATGGCACGCACCGCATCGCGCTGGATGGGAGTGCGGCGGTCATCACGCGCCAGAGCGACGGGGCGCAGTGGCGGGTGGAGACCGGCGGGCGGATGCCGTCACTGTCGCCAGATAACACCCGCCTGCTGTGGGTGCAAACCCAGCCGACGGTGCCCGGTCAAGCGCGTGCGCAGGCGCAGGTGTATGTGATGATTGTGGGCGGCAGCGCCCCGACCGCGCTGTATGCCGAGGCGGGCGCAGGGGCGCAGTGGGTTGATAATCGGCGTGTGCTGGTGAGTGTGCCGGGCCAAGACCGCACCACCCGCCTGCTGCTCATCGACGTGGACAGCGGCGCACAGGCCGACCTTGGCACGCATTTTTGGCTGCGCGGGCTGAGCGTTGGGCCGGGCGGCCAGTGGGCGCTGATGGTATTGAGCAATCAGGCTGAGGCACGCACGTCGGGCGTGTATGCGCTGCGGCTGGACGACAGCGGCACGCCGCCGACGCTGGTCGGGTGGTTTGGCGGGTGGCGCTGGCGCGACGCGGATGAGGTCTATGTCATCCCGATGGAGGCGGTTGACCGCGACCCGCTGCAAGGGTTGTATCACTATGAGCTGTCGAGTGGGGCGCTTCGCCGCCTCGATACCCCGCCGTTTACGGTGATGAACGGGGATTGGCGGGTGTCGGCAGACGGCAAGCGCATCGTCTATCGCGAGCTGTCCACCCGTCATCTGATGCTGTTGGAGCGGCCTTAAGCGGGGCGTTCACAGCACGTCATCGGGGTCAAGCTCGACATGCCAGCCGTTGGCCACGGCGGCATCGCGCAGGGCAAGGCGCGGGTCGGGGGCGCGCACCAGCAGCTGCCAACGGAACTGCTCCCCTACCCGCGCATAAAAGCACGGCGCAGGCCCGATAAGGTCTGTGCCGGTCAGGCCGTCGGCGGCGATGCGGGCGGCCAGCACCTGTGCCCCTTGCTCGGCCATGGCGCGTGCGCGCCCCGCGTTGCGATCGCGAAAGACCACCCGCGCCAGCCGCCGATAAGGCGGATAGCCCAGCTGCTGGCGATAGGCCAGCTCTTGGGCGATGAAGCCGTCGTAATCGTGCCGGCAGGCATGGGCGATGGCGTAATGCTCCGGCATATGGCTCTGCACCACCGCCTGACCGGCGCGCAGGCCGCGCCCGGCCCGCCCGATGGCCTGCGTGACCAGCTGAAAAGCCCGCTCGGCGGCGCGGAAGTCGGGCAGGTGCAGCGCCACATCAGCGCTGACCACCCCGACCAGCGTTACCCCGGGCAGGTCAAGGCCCTTGGTCACCATCTGCGTGCCGACCAGCACATCGGCACGCCCGTCCAAAAACCGGCTGAGGATGGCATCAGCCACATCGGGGCGGTGCAGGGCATCGCTGTCCCAGCGCAGCACGCGCGCCGATGGAAAGCGCGCCTGCACCTCGGCCTCGACCTGCTGTGTGCCCGCCCCAAAATAGCGGATGCGGTCGGATTGGCAGGATGGGCAGCGGGTTGGCGCGGCCTGCTGATGACCGCACAGGTGACAGCGCAGGGCGGTATCGTGCTGGTGATAGGTCAGCGGCTGTTGGTCATGCGGGCAGCGCGCCACATAGCCGCAGTCGCGGCAGAACACGTGCGTAGCGCTCCCCCGTCGATTGAGCAGCAGCACGGCTTGCTCACGGCGGGCCAGCGTCTCGGTCAGGGCGTGGTGGAGGGCGCGGCTGAACAAGGTGGCGTTGCCGTCGCGCAGTTCAGCGCGCATATCCACCAGCGTGACCGGCGGCAGGCCGCGCTCGACCGCCTCGCGCTGGCGCGAGTCGTATTGGGGGCGCAGGCCGGCGCGGGCGGCTTGTGTGCCGGCGCGCTGCTGGTGATTGTGGATGCGGGCCGGCAGCGACAGCAGCAGCAGCTGACGGCGTTTGGCGCGCTCCATGGTCTCGACATCGGGGGTGGCGCTGCCCAAAATCCACGCCGCCCCGCGCTGATGGGCCATCCACTCGGCCAGCTTGCGCGCGTCGTACTGCGGGGCGCTCAAGCTGCGATAGCTGCCGTCGTGCTCCTCGTCGATGATGATCAGGCCGAGGTCGGGCAGCGGGGCAAACAGCGCGGAGCGCGGCCCAATCACAATGCTGACCGTGCCGGCGCGGGCCTGCGCCCATACGCGGTAGCGCTCGGCGTCGGTTTGGCGGCTGTGGATGACCGCAGCTTGCCCGGGGAAGCGCGCGCGCACCCGCCGCAGGGTCTGGGTGGTCAGCGCGATTTCGGGCACAAGGTAGAGCACCTGCTGGCCCTGCCGCAGCACCGCCTCGATGGCCCGCAGATACAGCTCGGTTTTGCCGCTGCCGGTCACGCCGTGCAGCAGGATGCCTGCCGCCTCGGCCCGCGCCACCGCAGGGGCAAGGTGTGCCCATGCCGCTGCCTGATCGGCGGTCAGGACAGGGGGCGTGGTTGGCACAAAGTCACGCTCGGCGAGGTCGTCACGCCACGTCTTTTTTTCGCCCAGCAGCACAAAATCGAGTTCGGCCAGTTTTTGCAGGTCGGGCAGACGGGCATCGGTCTGTGCATACACCCAAGATACATCGACCGGCTCGGTCTCGCGCGACAGCACCCGCAGTACCCGCGCCCAGATGTCGGCCCGTTTGGCCCTGCCAGCAGCGTGGGCCAGCGCGGCCAGCGCCTCGTCCAGCGCGGCGGGGTGAAAGGCCAACTGCGCCAGCTGTATCTTGGGCGGGCGGGCTGCGGGCGGGGTCAGGACGCTTTGGATGCTGATGACGCCCTGCGCCTCTAGGCGGGCGGCGGCGGCGCGCCAGCGGTCATGGCCGATGGCGGCGTGCAGATGTTTCTCGCGCAGGGGGGAGCGCTGCGCCAGCGCCTGAATCAGCGCGGCCTCGTGCGCGTCGGCGGGCGGGTGACTGCCGTCCAGCAGCTGATAGCGTGCCTCGCAGTACTGCGCCAAATTGGGCGGCAGCCACAGCCACACGCACAGCCCGATCGGCGTCACATATTCATCGGAGAGGCGTTGGGCCAGCGCCACATCTTGTGGCGACAGCACTGGTTGGGGGTGCATCAGCCCGCGCAGCGGCTTGGCCTCGGCCATCGGGCTGTCGTCAGAGAGGCGCAGCACCACCGCCGGCTGTCTGCCGGTCTTAAAGCTGACATCGACAAGGCTGCCGACCTGTATCCTATCGGTCAGGTCGTCGGGGATGGCATAGGTAAAGGTGTTGGGCACGGCCACGTGCAGGGCCACTTCGGCATAACGGGGCATGGCGGTCTGGTTTCTGCTTTGCTGTCGGGTCTAGGCGGTGTCTACTCCACACCGCATCCAACCGTTATAATACGCCTACTCGACAGCGTTGATAAGGACAGCCCCGATGGCCGATTTTATCTTGCACATCCTAGACGAGGCGGCGTGGCAGGCCGCGCAGCAGTCCGGCAGGGAGTATCAGGTGGCGTCGCTGGAGTCTGAGGGGTTCATCCACTTCTCGACCATCGGGCAGATGCCGCGCACCGCCCGCAAGCATTATGCGGGCCGTACTGACCTGCGCCTGTTGGTGGTAGAGGTGGCCCTGTTAAACGCTCGCTTGGCGTTTGAGCCGCCGGTGCGGCCTGTTGGCAGCTCGGCAGTCAGCGAGGCGGCCACCGAAGAGCTGTTCCCGCATTTGTATGGGCCGCTCAACCTCGACGCCGTGCGCGCGGTGCTCGATTTCCCGATCAACCCCGACGGCACATTTACCCTGCCGGCGGAGGTCGCGCAGTATGTCGGATAATTACCCCTACGGACGATAAAATACCCCCATGACCATCCAAGATGAGCGCGATTTGCTGGGCCTGATGCGGATCGGGCAGGTGTGCGCCCAAACCCTTCATTATATGTTAGAGCAGGTCAAGCCCGGCATCACCACCGGCGAGTTGGACAAGCTGGGCGCGGCGATGCTGCGCAAGCTGGGGGCGCGCTCTGCCCCCATCCTGATGTACAACTACCCGGGGGCGACCTGTATCAGCATCAACGAGCAGGTGGCACACGGCATCCCGGGCACGCGCGTGGTTCAGCCCGGCGATGTGGTCAATATCGACGTCTCTGCCGAGATGGGCGGGTATATCGCCGACACCGGCTTCAGCATGATTGTCCCCCCTGCTGCCCCGTCTGTCGAGCAGCTGCTGGCGCGCACCCGTGCTGCCCTCGAGCTGGCCATCGACGGGGTGACCGCTGGCGCGCCGCTCAACCTGATTGGCAAGGTGGTGGAGGGTGAGGCGCGCAAGTACGGCTATAAGGTGCTGCGCGAGCTGGGCGGGCACGGGGTCGGGCGGTCGCTGCACGAATATCCGCGCAACATCCCCAATTACTTTGCCCCCAAGCTCAAAACCCGCATGACCGAGGGGCTGGTGTTCACCATCGAGCCGTTTTTCAATATGGGGGTCGGGCGGATTTTTCAGGAGAAAGACGGCTGGACGCTCAGCACCCCAGATGGCTCGCTCTCGGCGCAGTTTGAACACACCGTGGTGGTGACGCGCGGCAAGCCGGTGATTGTGACGGCGCTGGCATAAGGCGGTCTATCCACAGGCACAAAAAATGGACGGGGAGGCCCGTCCATTTTTGTTGGGTTTGTGGGGTGCTGGTGGGCGTCAGTTGGTGGCGCCCGGCACGTTGAGGCTGGCCATGATCTCTTCGAATTCGGCGCGGTTGATGGTTTCACGCTCGATGAGGGTCTCGACCAGCTTGTCCATCACCTCGCGACTGCTGGTCAGCAGGGTTTTGGCGCGGTCATAGCAGCTTTGCAGGATGCGCTTGACCTCGTTGTCGATTTCTTGGGCGTAGAATTCGCTGTATTCGCGGATTTCGCTGATTTCGCGCCCCAGAAAGATGTTGCCGCTGCCGCTGTCATAGCTGCGCGGGCCGAGGATGTCGCTCATGCCAAACTTGGTGACCATGGCGCGGGCGATGCGGGTGGCTTGTTGGAGGTCGTTGCTAGCCCCAGTGGTGAACTGGTTATACACGATTTCTTCGGCAGCGCGCCCGCCCATGGCGGCCACGATGTCGTCCTCAAACTGCTCGCGGCTTTTGAGCATGGTTTCGCTGTCGGGCAGGCTCATCACATACCCGCCGGCGCGCCCGCGCGGCACAATGGTGATTTTGTGGACGGGGTCAGCGTATTCGAGGATGTGCTGCAAGATGGCGTGACCGGCCTCGTGATAGGCGATTTTGCGCTTTTCGCTGTCGCTGATGACGCGCGTCTTGCGCTCTGGCCCCATGATGACGCGCTCCATGGCCTCTTGCAGCTCGGACATGCCGATGTTCTTGAGGTTGCGGCGCGCGGCCAAAATGGCCGCTTCGTTGACGAGGTTTTCGAGGTCTGCGCCGCTGAAGCCCGGGGTGATGCGCGCCAGCGCCTCAAGGTCAACGCTCTGGGCCAGCGGTTTGGGCTTGGCATGCACGCGCAAAATCTCTAGGCGGCCCTTGATGTCGGGGTTGTCCATCACCACTTTGCGGTCAAAGCGGCCCGGGCGCAGCAGGGCAGGGTCGAGGATGTCGGGGCGGTTGGTGGAGGCCAGCACAATCACATTCGTGCCGGTCTCAAAGCCGTCCATCTCCACCAGAATTTGGTTGAGGGTTTGCTCGCGCTCATCATGGCCGCCGCCGAGGCCTGCGCCGCGCTGTCGCCCGACCGCGTCGATTTCGTCCACGAACACGATGGCTGGGGCTTCGGCTTTGGCGCGGTCGAACAGGTCACGCACGCGCGAAGCGCCGACACCGACGAACATCTCGACAAACTCTGAGCCGCTGATGCTGAAGAACGGCACGCCGGCTTCGCCAGCCACCGCGCGCGCCATCAGGGTTTTGCCGGTGCCCGGCGGCCCGACCATCAGCACGCCCTTGGGCACGCGCGCGCCAAGGCGGATGAACTTGTCGGGTTCTTTGAGGAATTCGACGACTTCTTTTAGTTCCTCTTTGGCTTCGTCTGCGCCGGCCACATCGGCAAAGGTGACCTGTGGGCGCTCGGCATCGCGGCTGACGCGCGCGCGGCTGCGCCCAAAGCCCATCGCCTGATCTTGATTGGCGCGCACGCTGCGCATCATGCGCCACAGCAAGAACACAATCAGCAGGGTGGGCACGATCGCCACCAGCAGGCTGAAAATCATGTTGGCGGTGTTGTCGCTGGGGATGGTGCGGATCGCGCCGATGCGCTGCCATTCGGCATCGGTGACGCCGAGGGCGAACAGCTCTTCGCGCAGGTTCGACATCACCTCTTTGCGCAGCTGAAGCGGGGCGTTGCGCCCGTTCAGGCGCACCAGCACCTCGTCGCCGTTGGTGGTGGTGACGATTTCGGCCACATCGCCGCGCTTGATATAGGCGGCAAGGTCATTGAGGGTGACGCCTTCGCTGGCGGTCAGGGAACTGCCGCGGTTGGCAAACGTGAGCAAAAACAACAACAAGACCACACCACCGATGACCAACCACACGCGCTGCGCGTTGTTGACCGGGCCGGTGGGGGTGTTTCGGGGGTCTTTCCCGTCCCGCTGAGGATCGGGAGATCGATTATTCACAGCAAAACTCCGCTTACATCAAACTCTCGCCTTTCATTATACCTAATCCGCTGGCAGATGGTGCAATAAGCCCACAACGCCTATCGATTTCTAACACAGCGTGGTACGGCGGCGGGTGCTTTGTGCCTGCTGCGCCGGGCGTAGAGAAAACGCGGCCCGCCCATCCCGCCCATCAGCGTTATAATGCAGCTCAGGGATTGGTTTAAGGACGTACGACACAGGGGCATATGGCAACCGCAGCACAAATCATCCGCCGCCGGCGGGCGCGCAAGGCCCGCAAGCACGCCCAATCACAGCGCACGCGCCTCTGGACGGGCTTGTGGCTGACGCTGGGGTTTATTGGGGGGGTGCTGCCGCTGGGAGTGGTGTTGGGGGCGGCTTATTATGTGTATATCGGGGCGGTGGCCGGCCTGCCGACGCCGGTCGAGACCACCTTTCAGGATCGGGTGGGGGTGACGCGCCTGTATGACCGCACCGGCACGGTGGAGCTGTTTGCGCTGCAAGACCCATTGGGCAGCAGCCGCGCATGGACGACGTTGGACAGCCTGCCGGCCTATGTGGTCGATGCGACGCTGCTGGTGGAAGACCCCGACTTTTTGCAGGTCACGCGCTTTGACCCGATTGGCACAGTGGTGCGCCTGTGGGAGAACATCATGGCCGGCCCGACCGAGGCTGACCCATCGCTGACGGCGCGCCTTGTGCGCAACGCCATCTCTAACCGCGCTGATGCCGCCACACCCGCGGGCCGCCGGCGCGAGACCGCCCTGATTGCCGAGGTCAACCGCCGCTACAGCCCGCGCGAGGTGCTGGAGTGGCACTTGAACACCAATTATTATGGCAGCGAGGCCTATGGTGTCGAGGCGGCGGCGCAGGTATATCTGGGCAAGTCGGCGCGTGATTTGACGCTGGACGAGGCCGCCCTGCTCACCTCGATACCGACTGCGCCGCAGTTCAACCCGTTTGACAACGAGGCCGCCGCGCGCGGTCGGCAGGCCGATACCCTGCGGCGGATGCTGTCGGCGGGCGTCATCAGCGCCGCCGAATATGAGCAGGCCAGCCAAACCGTGACCGCCATCCGGCCCGGCCTTGGGCAGACCCCGACCGTTGCGCCGGATTTCAGCTTTTATGCCCGCCGGCAGGCCGAGGTCATCCTCGATAACCTTGGCTACGACGGCGCGCGCCTGATCAGCCGCGGCGGCCTGAGGATTATCACCACGCTGGATGTGCCGCTGTATGCGCAAGCCGCTTGCGCGCTGGATGGTCAGCTGGCGCGCCTGAACGGTCAGCCAGTGAGCTGGACGGCAGTGGATGGGACGCGCTGTGCCGCCGAGGCCGCCCTGCGTCAGACCGACCCGCTGGGCAGCGGCGCGCCGGATGTCGGCTCGGTGGTGGTACTGGATGTGGCCAGCGGCGAGCTGCTGGCGCTGCACGGGCCGGCCAATCGGCCTGATGCTCAGCCGGGCTATACCCTTGCGCCGTTTGTGGTGTTTGAGGGCTTTCGCGATCGACAGCAGGGCACGCAGTATACCCCGGCCAGCATGGTGCTCGACATCCCGCGCAGCTTTCCGGGCGCGTCTGAGGGGCTGATTTATCAGCCGGCCAACCCTGACGGCACATTCCGCGGGCCGCTGAGCGTGCGCGAGGCCGCCGCCAAGCTGCTGCTGCCGCCCATCGTGCAGATGGCTGACAACCACGGCCTGACCGGCATCCTGCGCACCGCGCGGCGTCTGGGCCTGACCACCCTCAACGACGGGTTGTATGACTTGTCGCTGTTGGAGCGCGGCGGCGCGGTAGCCCCGCTGGACATCGCTTATGCCTACAGCGTGTTGAGTTCGCAGGGCGAGATGTTTGGTGTGCCGGTACAGCCGCGCGGGGTTGGCCAGCGCACCCGTGACCCGGCGGCGGTGCTGCGCATCGAGGACGCGCAGGGGCGCTTGCTGTGGCAATATCAGCCGGCTCAGACGCGCGTCAACGTGTTCCGCGATGCGCCAGAGCTGGGGTATCTGGTCAACAACGTGTTTTCGGACGCGGGGCTGCGCCTAGAGCGTTTTGGCGCGGATTCGCCGCTGGTGCAGAACCGCCCAACGGTGGTTATCCCTGCCCTGACCAGCGACGCGCGCGATAATTGGGCGGTGGGCTACAGCCCTCAGCGGGTAGTGGCGGTACATCTGGCGCGCAGTGATGAGGGCGCGTTGGGCCTGCGCGATTACGGGCTGGAGGGGGCAGGGCGCTTGTGGCGCGCCATTAGCGACGCGGCCCATGCCGCCCTGCCGCTGGCCGATTGGCCGCGACCGGCCCAAATCGCCGAGATGACGGTGTGTCAGCGCTCCGGCCTGCTGCCGCACCCCGACTGCCCGACCCGTCGCGAGATTTTTATCGCCGGCATCCAGCCGTCTCAGACAGATACCTATTGGCAGGCCGTCGAAATCAACAGCCAAACCCGTCAGCGTGCCACCCCCAGCACCGCGCAGGCCTTGCGCGTGCGCGAGACCTATTTCGTCCCGCCTGACCTTGCCCTAGACTGGTGGCGGGCCAACCGTCAGCCCCTGCCGCCCACCGACTATGACACCTTCAGTCGGCCCGATAACGCCCCCTTCCAGACCACCGTGCTCAGCCGACCAGAGCCGCTGGCACTGCTGCGCGGGGTGGTGGAGGTGCGCGGCTCGGTGGCTGCCGATACGCTGCGCTATTATCAGCTGGCCTATGGCGAAAGCGTCAACCCGACCGCGTGGACGAGCATCGGCGGGCAGCAGACCACCGCCCCGTTTGACGGCCTGTTGGGCACGTGGGACACCAGCGGCCTCGATGGGATTTATACGCTGGAGCTGACCGCGGTCAAAAACGATAACACGCGCGAGCGCAGCGTGGTGCAGGTGCGCATCGACAATATCCCGCCGACGGTGGTGCTGGACGCCGGCCCAGCTGGCAAAATCTACCGCTTCCCCACCGAGCAGGTCATCCCAATCACGGTGGTGGCCGCCGATAACCTTGCGCTTGACCGCGTGGAGGTCTATCACGATGGGCGCTTGGTGGCCACCCTGCGCCAAGCCCCCTACACCTATAATCATCCCATCACCGCCATCGGCGATCAGACCTTTAGCGCGGTGGCTTATGATACCGCCGGCAGCAGCACCGAGAGCGCCCCGCTGATTGTGCCGGTTGCGCGTTAGATGCCCCCCACGCAGACTTCACGCCTATTCTGTGTGGGGGGCTGTGGGTATACTGTTTGTGAAGTAGGAACGCCTTTTAGGAGAATAAACGTGATGAATTTCGATTTGAACGACGAACAAAAGATGTTTCAGCGCGTGGTGCGCGAATTCTGCGAGGCCGAGGTCAAGCCGCACGCCGCTCATGTTGATGAGGCGGGGGCGCTGCATCTGCCGGCCATCCGCAAAATGCGCGACCTCGGCCTGCTCAGCCTGCAAGTGCCAGAAGAATACGGCGGGGCAGCTCTGGATACCGTCTCGGCCTCGATTGCGGTGGAGGAGTTGGGGCGGGTGTGCGGCAGCACCGCCCTGTCGGTCAGCGCGCACAACGGGTTGGGGGTTGGGCCGATTGTACGTTGGGGCACAGACGCACAAAAAGCCCATTGGCTGCCCATCCTGACCGATGGCCAGCACCTTGGCGCGCTGGCGCTGACCGAACCGCAGGCCGGCAGCGACCTGCTGAACGGCGCGCAAACCTTTGCCGCGCGCGATGGCGACGAATGGGTGATTAACGGGCAAAAGGCGTGGATTACCAACCCGATGTATGCGCCGGTGATTGTGGTGCTGTGCCGCACCGACCGCGAGGCCGGCTCACGCGGGTTCAGTATGATTTTGGTCGAGACCGACCGCGCCGGCCTGACCATCCACCCGCCAGAGAAAAAGATGGGCCTGAAAGGCTCGCCCACCCAGATGCTGACCTTTGAAAACGTGCGCGTACCGGCCGCCAATGTGCTCGGCAGTGTGGGTAACGGCTTTGTGCAGACCATGCAGACGCTGGACTCTGGGCGCATCAGCATCGGGGCGCTGTCGGTCGGGCTGGCGCAAGGGGCATATGACGAGATGGTGGCCTATGCCAAAGACCGCCACGCCTTTGGCGAGCCAATCGCCAACAAGCAGGCCATCCAGTGGATGATTGCCGATGCGGCGATGGAAATCGAGGCGGCGCGCACACTGGTATATAAGGCGGCGTGGATGAAAGACATGGGCCGCGACTATACCCAGATGGCCGCCATGGCCAAGCTCAAGGCCTCCGAAGTGGCCGAAAAGGTCTGCCACGATGCCATCCAAATCCACGGCAGCTATGGCTACAGCCGCGAGTATCCGGTAGAGCGCATGTATCGCGACCAGCGCCTGATGACCATCGGCGAAGGCACGAGTCAGGTGCAGCGGCTGGTGATTGCACGTAAAGCGCTGCAAGCCTAAGCTATCCGCACAGGCCGCCCCCATCCCCGGCAGATGGGGGCGGCGTGCAGGGTAATCACTTCAAAATTTTTTGTAGGGGAAGTTCGTGAACTGCCCGACGTCACGGGCGCATCGCGATGCGCCCCTACGCACCATATTGCCCTCTCATGAACCAATGGCTGATTTTGAAGCGATTGCCTTGGGGCGGCGTGGTCTATGTGGTCTTAGACATCCTGAAACGGGGTGATTTACCATAAACGGGGTGCGAAAATGATGTTACACCGCGTCTGAGACGTGGGTGTAAACGTTTGCCGTGTGCTGTTGGCGGCCCGACGTGCCCGTCCTCCCCTTTACCCAAAGGATATATCCAAATATGAAGCTCCGCGCGTGGCTTAGTTTCTGGTTGGTTTCGGCCATCTGGGGATCGTCCTTCTTGTTGATTCGCATCGGCGTGACCGAGTCGCACGGGGCGGTGGCCGAAGAAGCCACGCTGTCGGCGGCGCAGGTGGCGTTTATCCGCTCGACCATCGCCGCCATCGGGCTGAACATCGTGCTGGTGCTGCGCGGCAAGCGCCATCACTATGACCTTGGCACATGGGGCGGGTTGGCCCTGTTGGGCATCGGCAACGCGGTGCTGCCCTATTGGCTGCTGGGGCTGGGTGAACAGAGCATCGAGTCGGCGCTGGCCAGCATTGTGCAGGCGGTTGTGCCGCTGTTTGCGCTGCTGATTGCGCACTTTGCCCTGCCCGATGAAAAAATTAACCCGCAGAAGCTGATTGGGCTGGTGCTGGGGTTTGTGGGGGTGATGGTGTTGGCCACCCGCAGCGCCGGTGACGGCAAAGAAAACACGCTGTGGGGCATTTTGGCGGTGGTGGCCGCCTCGCTCAGCTATGCCATTTTCACGGTGTACAGCCGGCGCACCCTGCTGCGCAAGCTCGACCCGATTCAGGTGTCATCGGGGTCGTTCATCTTTGCGGGGTTGGGCGGCATCGTGTTCATCTTCCTTGAGCCGCTGTTGGGTGGGCGCGCGCCGGCAGACCTTGCGGCAGTGCCGTCGGGGTCACTGTTTGCGGTGCTGATGCTGGGGGTGATTAACACCTTTGTGGCCTATCTGTTCTTCTATTCCATCATCAAAGAGTTGGGGGCGTTTGTGGCCTCCAATGTGACGTATGTGGTGCCGGTCTTTGGGGTGCTGCTGGGCGCGCTGTATGGTGAGAGGATCGACGCGCGCCTGCTGCTGGGCGGTGCGCTGATTTTTGCCGGCGTGGCGGTCATCAACCTTGGTGGGCGGGTGCGCGCGTGGTGGGCGGCGCGGCGCGTGGGAGCGCTGGCCTAATCTCGTTGAGATAAAATCATCCGCCAGTGTTCTCAACCCGCGCTCATATTGTGCGTGTACACTGGCGGATAACGGCTTTTCACCCCCGCCCATCCCATGGGCCTCCTAACCTGATGAATTATCTCATTGATGGCCACAACCTGATTGGTCAGCTGCCAGACATCGACCTGACCGACCCGAACGACGAGGCCCTATTGGTGCAAAAGCTGAACGGGTGGACAGCGCGCACCCGTCACCATGTGGTGGTCATCTTTGATAACGGCCTACCCGGCGGGCCGTCTCGCTTGTCTACGGCGCGCGTGCGCGTGATCTTTGCCCCGCCCGATACCACGGCTGACAGCGTGATGCGCAAGCGCATCTTTGGCCTCAACCCGCCGGATGATTGGGTGGTGGTCACCGATGACCATGCCATCCAGAACGCGGCGCGGGCGCGCCGGATGGGCGTGCTGCGTTCCACCGAATTTGCCGGCGTCATGCTTGCCCCACCCCCTGCCCCAGCCAAACCCACTCCCGACATCGACCCCGATGTGCGCGTCAGCGAGCGCGAAATCGCGGCGTGGATGGCCGAATTTGCCCCCGATGTCCCCAAGCGCAAAAAGCGGTCGTAGGTTCGTCTGTGTGTGATAGAATCAGATTTTTTACGCCTGTGTAAGGTCGTCCCCCATGTTCCCCAACGTTCAACACCCGCCCTATAAAGTGCTGATGACCTACGACATCCTGCCTGCCCAGCAAGAAGCGTACTATCGCTATGTGCTGGGCGATTTTGTGCCGCGCCTGCGCAATATGGGCCTGCCGATGGTGGCCGCATGGCATATCGCCTATGGGCGCTATCCCGAGCGCCTGCTGGAGTTTTCGTGCAGCAGCTTGCATCAGGCGCGCAGCTTGTTCCGCGATCCGGCTTATCGGCGCATGGAAGAGCGCCTGAAGTCGTATACTCAGAACTTCTCGCGCAGGTTGGTGCTTTATCGGGATGGGTTTCAGTTTTAGGCCCTACGAGGGGGTGTTTAGCGCGTCAGCTTAAGCCGAAAGCCGAAGGTGCTGCCCTGATTCACCACACTGTGGACGAAGACGTCCCCGTTGTGCTGTTCCACAATGCTGCCCACCAGCGATAGACCCAGCCCATAGCCCGGGGGCATTTTTTGGTCTTTATTGTTGTTAGAGATGCGATGGAATGGGATGAACAGGTAATCGAGGTGCTCTTCGGCGATTCCGATGCCGGTATCGTCCACGCTGAAGACCATGTCTTCGGGGGTGAAACGCAGGCGCAGTGTGACGCGCCCGTCGGGCAGGGTGAATTTGATGGCGTTGGTGACAAGGTTTTCCATCGCCCGCTGGATCAAGAACTCGTCCCCATAGACCATGGCAGACGGGTTCATCTCGAGGTCGGCATCCAGCGTCACGCCTTTCTGCTCGGCGGCATATTGGCAGTCGCGAAAGGCGTTTTGGGCCAGCTTATACACATAAACGTTGCTGTAGAGGTCGCGCGGGCTGTGGCGCAGCCGCTCGATGCGCAGTAGGCTCTCCAGCAGGCGATCCATCTGCCCGCCCGAGGCGATCACGCCCTCGACAAAGCGCATCTGCTCGGGCATCTCGGTTAAGTCCATTTGCAGCAGGTGGGCATAGCCCAAAATCTGCGACAGTGGGGTGCGCAAATCATGTGTAACCAGCCGCACCATCCGGTCGCGATAGGACTGCACGGCACGTTCGGCCAAGTCTAGCTCACGGTCGCGCAGCACGCTGGCCAGCAGGCGGGTAATCACCGCACACGCCTCAAAATCCCCCAGCGCCGATGATGCCCGCAAATCGCCCACCCGTTTCTCGCGCACGCGCAGGTCGTGGGTGTCGTCGGTAGCCACGTCGGTTTGGGTGGAATGCCCTGCTTGTGTGGCCTTCCACAAAAACCCGTCTTGCTCGGCACGGCAGGTCAGCCGCACAATGCCCAGCGTATCGGCGGTCAACTGCAAGATGGACTGGACGGCCTGCTCAGTGTCAGGCATAGACGCCAATCGCGCGGCTTCAGCGAGAAATGCAGTATCGGTCGGTTGGCCGGTCATAAATCCTCGGAGTTAAGCGCACCAGCACCGATTAAGGGGCACGGGCTAATGCGGGTCGGGTGATGGAATGGCTCTTCTCCGCTATTATATAACATATTTCTAACTGCTGGGGTCTATTGGGGACGAATTGTTCATACCACTGCGCGCATCAAGGATTGCCGCAACTTGTGCCACGGTATGATGGGTGCGGAACAAGCTGTAAGACCCCGGGCGCCCGTTGAGGGCGTTCAGCACGTTCTCGCGTTCCATGATCGAAAACCACAAATCATGGTCCCAATTGGCCATAATTTCACGTGCGCCTTGAATAGATATTAACACTTCTTTGCGATATAGCGTAAGCAGCATGGCGATGAAGGCGTCGCGTTCTTCCAGCACCTCGCGCACAATCGGGCTGTCTGTCACCAGCGAGATGCCCTTGGTGTTATAGCTGCTCTGCGGGTTGGCATATTCATTTACAACCACCGCGCCGTGGAAGAGGAGGTATTCCACCGCGCTCTGAAAGGTCATGCCGGTATCATAGGGGCGCAGGCGGTTGTGCAGGCTTCCCAGCGGACACCATTCAAATTTGCGATAGCTGGTGAACTGCTCGACGCTGACGATGATGCGGCGCAGCATGGCAGCCGTGCCCGGGTATTGGGCGGTGAGGCCGGCCAGCGGCAGATCGAGCTGAATCGGGCGCAGGCGCTGGCCGGCAATCTCGCCTTCGAGTGGGAAGATTTCGTCCATGGTCATGGACGGGCCGGGCATGGCGCGCTGCTGTGGCTCTGGGTCTTGCGGCTGGGCAAGGGGCGGGTTGGTTGGGGTTGCTGGCGGCAGTACCGCGCCGGTTGGCATGCGGATGACCGGCACGAGGTCTTCGGGGTTGAGGTGATGCGGGGTGAGTTCGCGCACCAGCATCCCCTCGCGCACCAGAAAATCAATCCAGTGCGAGCGCCACTGGTCATCGCGGTTGAGGCCCGGGCGTTCCAGCTCGCGATCCATGGCAAGGCCCTTGAGCAAGAAGCCATAATTGACATAGTGCCAGCCGCGCGCGCTCAGCGTATTGCTTACTCGCAGCGCGATGCGGTCACGCACGAGGCGGGTTTTTTCGACGATCGGGTGCGAGTCGTTCAGCATCAGGTTGCCGGCGTTATCGACGGCCTTGAGGATGCCCAGCGACACCGATTGGGCGATGAGATCTTCGCCGCGCTGCTGCGAAATCACCGCGTTGACCGAAAGCAGGTGCTCAATCAGCTGAGTTTCGTTGACCGTGCGCCCGATGTGGCCGGCGGTCAGGCGGTCGAATTGGATGACCACGCTTGACCACTGCGACGGGGCAAACGACTCGACCGCCCCCGGGTGCTCGTCTGAGCCGGCGGTGGCCGCCGCGCGTGAGGCGAAGGTCTCTAGGTTGGTGAATTCTTCGATATACTCGACGCTGAGGCCGGGGTTTTGCGACAGCTGGCGGCTGAGCGCGCCGTGCACCCCCCACACGATCACGGTTTTGCCGCGTGCGGTCAGGGTGTTCATCACCTCGTTGAAGTCGCGGTCACCGGTGGCGAGGATGTACACGTCAGCGGCCTCGGCGCTGGTGGAGTGAGTGAGCACGTCGCTGGCGATTTTCATATCGGCGCTGTTCTTGCCGGGCAGGTGATAGACCGGGTCGATGTTGGCATAGGCAAGGCGGGCCTGCGCCTCGCTGGTGATGTCTTGCCCGTTGCCATCCAGCAGGGCCGGCAGTGCGCCGCGGTTGCCCCATGGGGCATAGGCCGCCATTTTGATGACGTGCCCGTGAGCCTTTGCCTGCCGCACGAAGGCGGCAATCAGGCGGTCAAGGTTGACCAAAAACTGCGCCTGCGTCAGGCTGATGGCGATGTTCTCAAAGTCGATATACAGCGCCACGTTGCGGCTTTGGATGCCCAGCAGCTCGCGCAAGTCCTGAAAAATCGCGCCGAGTTCCTCTTCGTCTTCCTCGGTCAGCGGGTTTTCGAGACCCCACACGCGCACGCGCGCAAAGCGCGCCATCTTGACGCGCTTGATCAGCGGCATCAGCGCCCCATCCACCGTGACGAGGATGAGTTCGCCGACCAGTTCGGGGTCGCTGGCAAAATACTGTTTGTGCAGAGCGTTGGCCAGGTTTTGGGTCGGGCGCACATCAAACAGGTCATAGCGCGCTGAGCGGAAGACCTGCTCTAGGCGGGGCTGCTGCTCACGGTTGGTGGCCCAGTCGGCGGCGGCGATGGCGCGCAGCTGCTCCGAGGGTACGCCAGCGGCAAGCGCGGCACGCCCACGCAAAGCCACAGCCATCTCCTGTAGGTCGACAGGGAAGCTGCGGTCGTTAAATTGGCGGAGAAGACGATCGAGATCGACAATCAGATAAGCTGCCATAAAAATAGTCCTAAAAATAAACGCTGATGTGCAACAGTGCACCTAAGATACACGATAGTGGGTTGTACTTTTTTTCTCAATTGTGGGTTTTTACAAACTTGTTAGCTGTTGGTATGGGCCAACACTATCAAACCATTGTAGAAAAAAGCCAGTATACCGCAATTTGTGTTAAATAGTGGTTATAAACCCGTCATAGGTGGTGGAATACGCGGAGTATAGGATATAAATCCCACACCGTTCGGCAGTCGGACGGCAGACGTGTCTTGCGCGGTGGATAAGCGCACAGGCCGGCCTTGCCGCCGGTGGTATACTGGGCCTCATCATCGTTGGCTCTATCGAGGTCTCCCCGCATGGCAACTGCCAATCCCGGCGTGATGCGCGCCTTTATCCTGCTGTTGATGGTGGTACTGGGCGTGCTGCCGTCCTACGCGCAAGACACCCCCGCAACCGCTGAACCGACCGCCGAAGCGACTCCCATCCAGATTACGCCCCTGCCGTCGTCTAAGCTGCTGACCGGTTTTCGTTATGAGGCACAGGGGTGGAACAACTGCGGGCCGGCCACCCTTACCACGGCCATGAGCTTTTTTGGCTATGCCGACAATCAAACCCGCGCGGCCAACTGGCTGAAGCCCAACCGCGAGGATAAGAATGTCAGCCCGTGGCAGATGGCTGACTTCGTCAATACGCAAGTGCCCGAGCTGCCGATTTATGCGCTGGTGCGCGTTGGCGGCACACTGGACAGGCTGAAGCAGCTGGTCAGCGCGGGGTATCCGGTCATCATCGAGGCCGGCTATGACCCCGAGCCGCAGCGCCTCGGCTGGATGGGCCATTATCTGCTGGTGATTGGCTATGACGACAGCACCCAGCAGTTTGTCACCAACGACAGCTATTTGGGGGCGGGTTATCGCTACAGCTATGACCATGTCCGCACTTTTTGGCAGCATTTCAACTATACCTATATCGTCATCTACGAGAGCGGCGCTGAGCCTGCCCTGCTGAGCCTGTTGGGCGACGACGCCGACCCGCAGCAGAACGCCATCAACGCGCTGCAAATCGCCACTGCCGAGGCCACCGCCAACCGCGATGATGCCTTTGCATGGTTTAACATGGGCACCAACTTTGTGGCGCTGGGGCTGTATGACCGCGCCGAGGTGGCCTTTGACGAAGCGCGCCGCTTGGGCCTGCCGTGGCGGATGCTGTGGTATCAGTTTGGGCCGTTTGAGGCCTATCTGGAGCGCGGGCGCTACAGCGACGTGCTCAGCCTTGCGGCGGCCAACCTGAATGACGGCGGCGGGCAGTATGTGGAAGAGACCTATTATTATGCGGCGCTGGCGCGTCAGGCGCTGGGCGAGACCCCGCGCGCGGTGGATAACCTGCGCGCCGTGGTCAGTTTTAACCCCAACTTTAAGCCGGCGCGTGACCTGCTGACCTCGCTCACCACCCCCTAAGCGCCTTCTGGCAAACAACCGCCCCCTGCTCGTTGATGAACAGGGGGCGGTTTTGTGTGTGGGGACTGTCAGCAGCCTTTTGGGTTAGGGCGTGTGTTTCATCAATAGCTGGGCAGCGACGGGTCGATGTCTTTGGCCCATGCAAGGATGCCGCCTTCGATGTTGACCAGCTTGTCCTTGTCATAGCCCACCTCGACCAGCGCGGTGATGCTGTCGGCGCTGCGCTTGCCGCTGCGGCAGTGCACCAGCACCTCGCGGTCACGCGGGATTTGGGCCAGCACGGTGTCTTCGGGCTTGGCGCGACCAGCCAGCACTGCATCACGCGCGGCGAGGATGTCGCCTTTGGGGATGCGCAGTGTGCCGTCCAGCGCGGCGATTTCCCATTCGTGGGGGTCACGCACATCCAGCACCAACGTGTCTGGCTCTTTGTCAAGGCGGGCCTTCAGCTGATGCACGTTCATCACGCGCATCCCGTCCACGGTGGTGGTGGGGGTATTAAAGGCGCTGCGGTCATGGGCCGGCATCCCGCAGAACTGCTCATAATCAATCAGCTCAATCTGCTCGTGGGGGATGCTGCAGACTGGGCAGTTGGGGTTCTTGCGCACCTTGATGGTGCTGAAGCTCATCTCCAGCGCATCATACAGCAGCATCTTGCCCACCAGCGGGTCGCCGATGCCCAAAATCAGCTTGATGGCCTCGGTGGCCTGCATCGTGCCGACCGTGCCGGGCAGGATGCCCAACACGCCGCCTTCGGCGCAGCTGGGCACGAGGCCGGGCGGCGGCGGCTCGGGGAACATGCAGCGGTAGCACGGGCCTTGCGGGTGGCCAAACACCGCCACCTGCCCTTCAAAGCGGAAGATTGAGCCGTATACATTCAGCTTGCCCAGCTTGACCGCCGCATCGTTGACCAGATAGCGGGTGGGGAAGTTGTCTGTGCCGTCCACCACCATGTCATAGTCCTTGAGGATGTCGAGGGCGTTATCGCTGGTGAAGGGCATGTTGTATTTGTGGATGATGACATCGGGGTTGAGGTCGCGCAGGCGTTTCTCGGCGCTGTCGAGCTTGCTCATCCCCACGGTCGAGAGGCCGTGAATGACCTGCCGGTGCAGGTTGCTCTCGTCCACCACGTCATAATCGACAATGCCAAGTGTGCCGACGCCGGCGGCGGCCAGATACAGCGCGGTGGGGCTGCCAAGGCCGCCTGTGCCAATCAGCAGGACTTTGGCGGCTTTGAGCTTGCGCTGGCCTTCGATGCCGACTTCGGGCATGATGACGTGGCGGCTGTAACGGCGGATTTCTTCGTGCGAGAGGGTGGGGAGGGTATCGTTGGCGGTCATGATGCTCCAGACGGGTTAGGCAGACAGCAAATCTTGCTTGAGGACGGACGCGCTGACCACGCCGTTATAGACCTTGCGCGGCGTGCCATCGGCGGTGAGCACAAATAGGGTTGGGACGGTGAGCACGCCCCAGCGGGCAGCGGAGTCGGGGTCGGCCTCGGCATCCACGCGCACCACGTGCAGCGCATCGCCCAGCTCGGCCTTGAGTCGCTCTAGCGCGGGGGTTTGGGTGGTCTTGCACGGGGCACAAGTCGGTGTGGTGAAGTAGAGTAGCGTGGCCACCGGCGGGGCATCGGCCAGCAGCGGGTCGGTGGGCTGACGGCGTGCGGCGCGGGCCAACTGCCAGCGCACAAAGGCCTGATAGGTCAGCCAGCCTAGGCTGATTAGAACGGCGGCGATGGCAAGGCGTTCCAACATCGAGGCACTTCTTTCCACACAAACACCACGGACGGGATAAATCGGGGGGTTAGGCCAATGGGGTGCGGCTGAAGCCCGGCACGCCGCGCTGGCTCAGCTGATAATAGACGAAGCAGCCAAGGCAGAAGTTGAGCCAAAAATTGAGGTTGGCCAGCGCAATCACCACCCACACCAGCGCCCAGCCAAGGCCGGCAGCGCCGCTCAGCAGCGCAAGGGTGGCCACAAGGTTAAACCCCGCGCCCACCAGCAGGGCAAAGCGGTGCGGTTCGGGATAATCAGGGGTGGGGTTGGGCTTGACCACCCCGCGCGGCAGCAGCACCCGTTGATAGAACAGCCGGAAGGGGGCATAAGGCGAGTCCAGCGCGCCCAGCAGCTGAGCCACCCCCACCAGCAGCACCAGCGGCCACAGGTTGAGGATGAACCCGGCCAGCAGCAGCACGATGGTGCTGGCCTGCCCGACCTTTAGGCCGGTCTGGTCAACGCGCGGGGCGTCCTGCCCGCCGGCGATGCTCGGGATGATGCGCAGCGCGTCGCTGGCTTCAACCGGGGTATCAAGGCCGTCCAGAAAGCGGATGTCTTCGTCGCCGACGAAAATATTGACGAACGAGCGCAGCTCGTCGTTGTTAAACAGATGGGGCTTGAGGTCGGGGAACTGGGTGGTGAGGTCGGCCAGCGCGTCGCGGATGGTAGCGCCGCTGACGGTGACTTGTGCGCTGCCGCCGGTATAGGCGCGCAGCGGGGTCGGGATTTTGATTGAGGGCATGAAACAGTCTCCTTGGGGCAGATGGGCAGACAGGGTAAGTGAGTGGGTGTTACCCGACGGTGAGGGCCAGCTCGTCAAAGCCGGATTTGTCGGGGCGCAGGCGATACGCGCGCAAATCAACCGCCTGACCGGCGTTGACCTGCGCGATAAGCCACAGAAAGTGGTGTCCCGTCCCCTCGATGGCGGCGTTGAGGTCATAGGCCGAGGGGATGGCGGGCGAGTTGGGGTGGCTGTGATACCAACCCAGCAGGGTTAGGCCGCGCGCGTCGGCGGCGTCTTCATGGCGGGCATATTCCAGCGGGGTCATGGCATAGCGGTGAAACTGCTCGGCCTCGGCAAAGCTGTTTTTTACAGGGGAATGGTCGAGCAGGGTGGCCGAGTCGTCGGCCCACGTCCCCATCAAAAAGCCGCCGCCCTCGTTGGGATAGGTGCTCTGCACGTGCGCCAGCAGCGCGGCGCGTAACTCGGGCGAGAGATGGATTTGCATCGGGTGTCCTTGTCTGGCTAACAGGTCACAATCGGGGCACAAACAAAACCGGCCAACCGCCTAGACGGTTGACCGGTGGATACACTCGCGCTCTATTCGGGCCAAAGCCCACACAGAGGGTCAATCGTCCAGACGCAGGCGCGTGCCACAACACGCACACATGCAGCACATGTGGCGGCGGCAGCAAACATCAGGGGAGAACGACGACATCATCATGCCTTTCAGCATAGCGCGGCGGGCGACAAGTTGCAAGCCCACGACATGCCCCCTGACGCGCGGGTTAGCGGTGGCCTTACCCGCTGTTACCGATGTGTTACTGCCCGTGCTAAAATGCCGGCATCTCCCCTGCTGCACAGACTGGACGGCTCTGCCCGATGCGCCCTGACCTCGTCACCCACCTCAACGACATCAACCGCGCGTTTTATCAGGCCACCTCCGACGATTTTGACCAGACTCGTCAGACGGCGTGGGCGGGGTGGGCGCGGGTGCGCCCCTATCTGTCGGCGGGCGCGGCGGTGCTGGATGTGGGGTGTGGCAACGCGCGCTTTGCCGCGTTTGCCGGCGTGGGGTCAGCCGATGGGCCGCGCCACTATCACGGGGTGGATAACAGCCCGCAGCTGCTGGCGCGGGCCGAGCAGCGCTTGCGAGCACTGGGCGGCGGTTTTGGCCTGACCCTGCACGATGTGATTGTCGATGGCCCATTACCTGCTGAGCTGACCGGCTGTGACCTGATTGTGCTGTTTGGGGTGATGCACCACGTCCCGAGCCATGCGCTGCGAGCTACCTTGTTGCGCCAATTGGGGGGCAGGTTGGCGCGCGGCGGGGTGCTGATTTGGGCGGCGTGGCAGTTTTTGGACGATGCGCGCCTGCGTGAGCGGGTTGTGCCGTGGCCGCCAGAGCTGGCCGGTGAAGTTGAGGCGGGCGATGTGCTGTTGGACTGGCGGCGCGGCGGGCAGGCCGTGCGCTACTGCCATCACTGTGACGAGGCCGAATGGGCGGCGCTGACCGCGGCCAGCGGGCTGACGCTGGTGGAAGAGTGGTGGGCGGATGGGGCGTCGGGGCGGATGAACCGTTATGGAGTGCTGGCGGCGCGCTGAGCGGGCACAAAAAAAGACCGGCGCGGGTGTGCTGCCGGTCTTTTTGTGCCGAGATGTGGCGCGGTTTAGTCGCGCTTCATGCCCAGATCGACATCGAGGTATTCGGCGCTGTTGACCCGCTTGAGGCTGAGGCCGAGGCGGCGGCTGCGAATATCCACCTTGATGACGCGCAGCGTCAGGGTGTCGCCCTCGTTGACCACCTCTTTGGGGTGGTTGACGCGCTGGTCGCTCAGCTCACTGATGTGGACGAGGCCTTCGATCTCGTTGTTGTTGACAAGGCGGGCGAACGCGCCGAACTTGGTCAGCTTGGTGATGCGGGCGCGCACCAGCTGGCCCTGCACATAGGTGCTGGCCACTTCGTCCCACGGGTCGGCCTCGGTGCGCTTGATGGACAGGCCGATGCGCTTGCGCTCTGGATCGACCGAAATCACCTCGACCTTGACCTCTTGCCCGACCTTGAGCAGGTCTTTGGCGTGGGTGACGTGCTTCCACGACAGCTCGGTGAGGTGGACGAGGCCTTCTGCCCCGCCGATGTCCACGAACGCGCCGAAATCTTCGAGGCTGACGACTTTGCCGGTCAGCACTTGGCCGACGGTGAGGCGGTTAATCAGCTCGTCCTTGCGCTTTTCGCGGTTTTCGCGGTTGGCCATCCGTTCGGACAAAATCAGGCGGTTTTGGTCTTTGTTGACCTCCATCACCCGCACCGAAATCGGCTGGTTGACCATGCTGTCGTACTGCTGCGGGGTGGCCGTTTGCAGCTCGCGGCGGCGGTCATCGCTCATCTGACTGAGGGGCACAAAGCCGCGCAGACGGCCAAAGCGCACAATCAGACCGCCCTTGTTAAAGCCGGCCACTGCCCCCTCGAAGACGCGCTGCTGGCCGCGGTATTCCTCGGCCATGCGCCAATCGAGTTCTTCGTGGGCGCGTGCCAGCGAAACCAGCGTCTTGCCCTCGTTGGTGCGGGGGTTGACGATGAAGACCGAGGTATCTGCGCCTTCTTCCAGCTCGGCCATCTGGGCCGGGGTCATGCGCTCCAGCTCACGGCTCATGATTTCGCCGATGATTCCTTCGCCCAAATCCACCGTGATGGCCAACGGGGACTTCGAGACGATCTTGCCTTGCACGATTTCGCCGCGCTTAAAACGGGTGGCCGGACGCTCCCCTTCTGCCGGCTGCGCAGCTTCTGCACCGGCTTCTGCTTCTACCGCGGCTTCTGGCACAGCCGGCGCTGTTTCCTCTGCCTGCGGCATTGCAGTTTCGTCCAACGGCTCATTGCTCTGATCAGTCATGCTCGTTCCCTGTGTGTAACTCCGTCAGCCCTGCCGCACAAACCCCGTGCTTGAGCGGAAGACCCCGACCCGCTGGACATTCACACAATGCCCAACAATTGGCGCAATAGACAATACCCGCTTGTGTGGCGGTCAATCAAGCGGGATTATACACCGCCGATTGCCCACCTGCAACAGCGCAGGCGGGGTCTTATCCTGCGCTTGATGAATCTTGGCGCTATAATAGGTGCGGTCATCGAAAAATGCGACGGGTAAAGGGGGCAGCGGAGATGAAACGGCTCGCAGTCTATTTCTTGGTCTTATTGCTGGTGGGGGGAGTGGCCTTCACCTTCACCCAGAACACACAAGCGCAAGGCACACTGACCGGCAGCAACTGGAGTGGGGAATATTTTGGCAACCCCAACTTCACCGCGCCGGCGGCCTTCACGCGCACCGATAACGCCATTCAGTTCACGTTTGGGGCGGGCGCGCCGACCAACGGGGTGGTGACGCTGCCGTCAGACAACTTCTCAATCCGCTGGTCGGGCACACAGCCGATTACGGTCAGCGGGACGTATCAGTTTACGGTGGTGGCCGAGGACGATGTGCAGGTCGAGGTCAACAATGTGGTGATTATCCCGTTCACCAATACCGATGTGGCCGCGCCGGCGGTGCGCACCGGCCTGTCGTTCCTCAATGTCGGGTCGGCCTTTATCCGCGTCAGCTACAAAGCGCTGACCGGCAACGCCAGCATCAACTTTTTCTATCAGGTGACTGGTGTAACCGGCGCGACCACCATCCCGGGGGTCATCACCACCCCGACGGTGACCTTTACCCCCACCCGCACTCCGCTGCCGTTTATCCCGCCCGGGGCGATTACCGCCACGGTCATCCGCGCCTCGGTGCTGAACGTGCGTGATGCGCCTTCGACCGGTGGGCGCAAACTGGGGCAGATTTTGCGCGGCGAGACCTATGCCGTTTTGGGCCGCGATGCCGATGCGCGCTGGTTCTTGCTGCAATTGGGCGGCTATCAAGGGTGGGCCTATGGCTATTACCTGTTCGTGAATGGCAACGAGTTCACCCCACCGGTCACCAGCCCGTTTGGGACGCTCGGCGTACCTGCTGGGGTGGTCGATACCGGCGTGGTGGCACAGTCACGGGCGACGCTGGTGCTGCGCGATGTGCCGAGCGTGGCAGGCCGGCAGATTGGGCGCGTGACGTGGGGCGGCTTCCTGCCGGTCATCGGGCGCACAGGCGACGGTTACTGGTATCAGGTGGTGTGGAAGGGCACGGTGGGCTGGATTTATTCGCCCTATACGGCCATCACGCAGGGCGACATCAACGCCGTGCCGGTGCGCTAAGCATCGGCCAGAGCGCGGGGCAGCACACCCAACATCCTGATGACCACAGCCCTATCCGTGCAAGGAGTGTGTATGTCGGCACAAGACCGTGCCAAATGGAATCGGATTTACCGCAGTCGGGCGGGGGAAGGCTACCCCCGCCCCGATTTGCTGCTGCTGGACTATACCCCTGCCATCCCGCCGCACAGTCAGCCGCGCGCGCTGGATGTGGCCGGCGGGGTTGGGCAAAACGGGCTGTGGCTGGCCGAGCAGGGCTACACCGTGGACATCCTCGACATCAGCCGGGCGGCGCTGGATCGCGCGCAGGCCGAGATGGCCAGCCGCCAGATTCACGCGGTCAACCTGCTGTGTGTTGACCTTGATACCGCGCCCCTGCCCACCGACACCTATGATGTGGTGTGCGTGTTTCGGTTTTTCAGCCGCCCGCTGCTGCCGCGCCTGATGTCGTGCGTGCGGTCGGGCGGGCGCATCATCTATGAGACGTTTAACCCGTCTGTGCGCGAGTCGCGGCCCGATTTTAGCCCCGATTACTGCGTGAAGCCGGGCGAATTGAGCGCGACGTTTGCCCGCTGGCGCGTGCTGCGCGATGCCGACAGCGGCATCTGGACGCAGTTTGTGGCCATCAAGCCCTAGGCGCTCATCACCCCGCACACAGGGGCGGGCCAATCGGCTTGCGAGCGCGCGATCAGGTCATCGAGCGCGGCGGCGATGGCGGCGGGCCATGGGGCGGTGCGGCGCGCGCGCAGGTCGGCAAACGAGTTAACACACTCGAACAGCGCGGCCAGTGTGCCGCGCGTCTCGTTGACCATGAACATCAGGTAGTGCATCCGCTTGGCCGAGCGCCCGACCATCCGCACATAAATCGCCACCTCGTCCCCCACCATCACCTCGCGCAGATAGTGGATGTGGTGCTCGTGGTCAAAGCCGCCCGATTGGGTTTGCGCCAGATAGTCGGGGGTCAGGCCGAGCTGCTCGACCATCGGGAAGCCGGCTTCGTCGAACAAGGTGAGATAGTGGCGCACGTTCATGTGCCCGTTGTGGTCTTGATAGTCGGGGGGGATGGTGGCGCGCATCAGAAACGGCAGCGCGGTGATGCGCTCAAGCGGGGGCAGGATTGGCTTCATGGGGGTGTTCCTTGTGGCCAGCGATAAAGACGGCGGATATTATCCCCCGACTTGACCGGTGCGTCTATCACCCTCTATAATGAATGGGTGCAAGATATGGGTGCATAGCTCAATTGGCAGAGCGCCATCCTTACAAGATGGATGTTATAGGTTCGAGTCCTATTGCGCCCACACTCTAAGACCCCCGCCTGACCGCTCAGGACGGGGGCGTTTTTTTGGTGAAGGGGGGATTATGACTCGAATGGTGCGTGTCGTGCTAAAATGATAA
>DAOUCZ010000187.1:0-4933 GCA_034431675.1 Anaerolineae bacterium
GCGGCGGCATCGTCGGTCATGTCGGGGTGGCTGACCCGTTCAGCCCCGAGCTGGCCCAAGTGGTGCTCGAGGCACAGCGCGCCGAAGTCCCCGACGCCACCCTGCATCACGGCGGCACGTTTATCATCATCGAAGGGCCGCGTTTTTCTACCCGCGGCGAAAGCGAGATTTTTCGCTCATGGGGGTGTTCTCTGATTGGCATGACCACCTGCCCCGAGGCCTTTTTGGCGCGTGAGGCCGAAATCGCCTATGTCACGCTGGCACACATCACCGATTATGACGTGTGGCACACCAGCGCCGAGCCAGTCACCGTCGAGATGGTGATGACCACCATGCAGCGCAACATCGCTCACGTCCAGCGCATCATCGCAGCAAGCGTCCAGCGCCTTGACCCGCAGGCCGATTACGCCGCGCATCACGCGCTGGATAATGCCGTGATGACCGCGCCAGAGCGCATCGCACCACAGGCCAAAGCTGCGCTGCGCCTGCTGCTGGGCGCACGCTATGCCGATTAAGCACCCACCATCATGACCGCCACCCGCACCCACTCGCTGCGTCCCGACGACGAGCTGTACCCCAATGTGCGTGACGAACGCCGTCTGCTGCTGATGGCCAGTCTGTTTGTGCTGGCCGGCTTTGCCAGCCTCAATACCCTGCGCGGGGCAACCCTCATCGCATGGGGGCCGGCACTGGCATGGCTGAGCGCGGCAGTCATCGGGCATCTGATGCTCAACCGCTGGCTGCCCCGCCGTGATGCCATGCTGTTTCCGGTCTGCATGTTCCTCACCGGCTGGGGGCTGGTCGTCATCGACCGGCTCGCACCGGTCTTCGCCGACCGTCAGGCGGTGTGGCTGCTGCTATCAGTCGGCGCTATGTTGTTTAGCGCGGCCTCATCCCGCCTGCTGTACTGGCTGCGCCGCTATCGCTACAGCCTGCTGATTGGAGGCATTGGGCTGCTGTTGGTCTCGATCTTCTTTGGGGTCAACCCGTCTGGCGAACGCGGCGCGCCGACGCTGTGGCTGGGGGGCGCAGGCATCTACTTTCAGCCGTCCGAGGTGCTCAAGCTGGTGCTGGTGGCGTTTTTGGCCTCCTATCTGGCCGAGCAATATCCGCTGCTGTCTGCCCATGACGTGCGTCGCACACTGGGCGGGCGCGTCTTTAGCCCGCGCTTGTTTGGGCCGCTGGTGCTGATGTGGGGCATCTGTGCGATGGTGCTGGTCTGGCAGCAAGACCTTGGCACGGCGCTGGTTTTTTTCATCGTGTTCCTCATCATGCTCTATCTGGCCAGCGGGCAAGCATGGCTGATGCTGATTGGCGCAGGCCTGATTTCTGCCGCCGCGCTGCTGGCCTACCAGCTGTTTGGGGTGGTGCGCCTGCGCGTGGACATCTGGATTGACCCATGGCGCGAGGCCGAGGGGCGCGGCTATCACATCGTGCAGAGCCTGCTGGCCTTTGCCAACGGTGGGGTTTTTGGGCAGGGGTTAGGGCAAGGCGCGCCGGGATATGTGCCGGTTGTGCACAGCGACTCGATTTATGCCGCCATCGCCGAAGAATGGGGCTTGTTGGGCGCGGTTGGCATCGTCGCACTGCTGATGGTGTTCACCCTGCGCGGGTTTCGCACCGCCGCCACCCACCAAGAGCACCCCTTCTATGCGCTGCTGGCGGTCGGCCTCACGGTCATCATCGCGGTGCAAAGCCTGTTGATTATGGGCGGCATCCTCAAGCTCATCCCGCTCACTGGTGTTACGCTCCCTTTCGTCAGCTACGGGGGCAGTTCTCTGCTGGTCGTCTTTATCGTGACCGGCCTGCTGCTGCGCCTATCATCCACCGATAACAGCTATGAGCTTTGAACACAGCCTCAAACGTTTGCTGGTCGGGCTGATGCTGTGCTTTGGCGCAGTGCTGGCCGCAGCGGTGTATTGGGGGGTGCTGGGCGCAGATCAGGCCTTGGCCTCCCCATTCAACTACCGCCAGCGCGATGCGCTTCAGGCCATTGAGCGCGGCCTGATCCTTGACCACCGAGACCGCACTCTGGTGGAGAGCGTGCCCACCGCCAGCGGGCGGGGCTGGCAGCGCCAAACCGCCGACCCCGCTCTGCCGGGCATCACCGGCTATGCCAGCCTCACCTATGGCACGGGCGGAGCAGAAGCGGCCTATAACGCCATCCTCACCGGCAGCACCGAGCCGCAGACTCTGACACGCCAATTTGCGCGGGATGTGCTCCATCTGCCGCAGCGCGGGCAAGACATCCGCCTCACCCTCGACCTCGACATCCAGCGCGCAGCGGCGCAAGCCCTCGGCACACAGACCGGCGCTGCGGTGGTGATGGATGCGCAAACCGGCGCGCTGCTGGCCGTCGTCACCGCGCCCAGCATCACCCCCGAAACGCTGGACATCGACTGGGAAGCCCTCGTGCAGCGCCCTGATACCCCGTTTTTCAACCGCGCCCTTCAGGGAGAATATCAACCCGGCAGCGCCCTGCATCCGGTTCTGCTGGCCGGCTGGCTGATTGGCGGCCATACCGCCGATGAGGCCCTCGCCATCGACCTCCAACAGGCGGTACAGATCGGCGAGACCAGCCTGACCTGCCTGACTGACCCGCAGTCAGAGTCGGCCACGCTGCTCGAAGCCTTTCTGACCGGTTGCCCATCTGGGTTTGCCGCCGCGCTCGACATGCTTGGCGAAACCGCCACCGCTGAGGTCATGACGCTGTTCGGCATGTACCGCCGTGCGTCACTGCCCGGCTTCACGCCGGTTATCTCTTCATCAGCAGACAGCACCGCCGCGCCAACACTCACCCCCACCCCAGTACCCACCGACTGGCGCGCCGACCCACTCGGTCAGGGTCAGCTGCGCTTATCGCCGTTGGACATGGCGGTGATGATGGCCGCGCTGGCCAACGACGGCAACGCACCCAGCCCCTATCTGCTGGAAGCCACCCGCCCCACCCCAGACCACGCGTGGGAAGTCGTCCACACCCCAGCACAAACCCTACCCATCACCACGTCACAGACCGCGCAAGCCGTCCGCAGCGCCATGCAGCGCTTCATCCGTCGCTGGTCACCCGCTGGCGCGGCCCTTCCCGATCCAGTGATGGGGGCGCATGTCGGGCAGGCCCGCGCCGGCGAAAACACCCTGACGTGGTTTACCGGCTATGTCGAAATCCGGCCCGGGCACAGCATTGTCGCCGTCATCCTGACCGAGCAGGCGCTGCCGGTGGGGCAGGCGCTCCAGTCTGGTGAGGCGGTGCTGAACGCGGCATTTGCGGCGTTTGCGCCCTAGCCGGCCTGACCGGCGTGCTTGCCCTCCTCGGTGGCCAGCACCGCCTCGAAGGTGGCATCAAACAGCCGCCCGCGAAACACAAACACCACCCCAAGGCCCACCACCACCCGATACCACTTGTGGAAAAAGCCCTCCAGCAGCGCCGCAGCAGCAGCAACCCCAAGGGTGAGTTCGGGGTGCTGCGGCGCAATCATCGCCATCAGCATGGCCGCCTGCGAAATCTCAGTCACCCCCGCCCCATTGGGCACAAAGCTCAACGCGCCAATCGCCGAGCCAATTCCAACGATAAAGGTGGCCTGCAAAATCACGTCCATCGTCAGCGGCAGGCCAAACGCCCCCAGAATCAGCACAAATGTCAGCGCTGTGAACGCATAGGTGCCCACCCCAAAGACCATCGTCACCAGCACATGCCGCAGCTTAAACACTTCTCTGCTGCTCTCGTACAGCGCCCGAAACCAGCCGTGCGCACGCCGAATCAACGGCAGAACGGCAATCAGCCGCAGCGCCAGCTCGCCCAAGGGGCGTATCTGCACCGCCAGCAGCCCCGCTGCAATCAAAAAGGTAGACCCAAAGATGATCGAACGGCTGAGCGCATCGGTGGCGGGGTCAAGGCGCAGGCGGTCACCGGCCAGCGCCAGCGTCACCGCCAGCAAAATCAGCACCGAAATCCCGTCGTTGACCCGCTCGGCCACCACTACCGGTACGGTGCGCGCCGCCGGCACACCCGTCCGCACCTTGACCAGCACTGCCTTCAACAGCTCTGCCGCCTTGCCCGGGCTGACCACCATCACAAACCCACTCAGGAAGATAATCAAGCTGTCGACAAACGACATCTTATCGCGCGCGCCAACCACGCTCATATAGTACTGCCACGTCAGAAAACGGGTGACGAACGTCCCCGTCTGCGCCAAAGTAATCACCCCCAACGCGGCCCATGGAAAAGTCGCAAACGCCTCGCTCACACCATCGGTAAACTGGCCCTGACTGTCCAGCAGCACCAGCATCCCGACATAGATGGCCAGCGAAATCAACAGCCCCAACACGATTTGACGACGATACTTCTGCATCCCTGCGCCTCACTTATTCTCAAGCGCGCTCATTCTACACAATCCACCCGCACCGTGCGGATGCTAGACCGTCCAAAAGGGCAGGAGTCGGGCAAGCGTGTCTTAAAGCCATCCCTACGCGGGGGTATACTGTGGGGATACACCTCTCCTGATAGTTACAGGTATCAAACGCATGAATGATAACCTCGAAGATACAAAGCCGCGTCCGGTGGTGACCGTGCCGCCGGCAGAAGAACGCACCGACCCTACTCAACCCAAAGCCCCTCATCGTCCGGCCTATCCCCCCGCTGTGCACGACGAAGTCCCCGCCCCGCCTCGCCTGCTGCTGTGGGGGGTGATTCTGGTGTTTGTGATTGGGTTGGTGGGCGTGATTGGCAGCGTGGCGGCTTTTCGGTTTGTGCTAGAGCCGGCCCAGCAAGAGCGCGTGATGCAAATTTTGCCGTTTATGGAGGCGTTTTTGCCGGCGCGCCCCAAGCCCGGGGACACCCTGCCGACCCCCGAAATCCCCGCAGCAGCGGGGGAACTCTCGCCACAAGACCTGTTGGGCGGCCTAGACCTTGGCCCGCAGGCCACCCTCACCGATG
>DAOUCZ010000188.1:0-5249 GCA_034431675.1 Anaerolineae bacterium
TAATCGCTTCAAATTTTCTGGTCGTAGGGGCAGTTCGTGAACTGCCCGACGCCACGGGCGCATCGCGATGCGCCCGCGCGTTTGCCCCCGCACCGCACACAAAAAACCGCACGGGGCACACACCTTGCAGGGGCGCGTCGCGACGCGCCCCTACGAATATGCGCACTCAGAGCGCCCCGCTTCGCTTATATCACGGCTACTCGCTCACCCAATCGCGCAGCATGGCGGCGCACAGGGCGGCCCGCTGCGGCAGGCTGTTAATCACCACATGTTCATACACCGCGTGCAGGCCGTCGCCGGCAGGCCCAAGCCCGTCCAGCGTCGGGACGCCCATCGCCGCCGTGACGTTGCCGTCGCTGCCGCCGCCGCTGCCGTCCTCGCGCACGGTCTGGCCGATACTCTGGCCGATGCGCAGGCACTGGGCAAAGGTGCGCACCATCCGCTCATCGTGCTCCATCGGCTCGCGGCTGTGGATTTCTTCCAGCGTGATTTTTGCCCCCGGGATGAACGGCTCAAGCGTCGAAAGCGCCTGCTTGACCTCGTTCATCGCGCGGATGGTCAAAAAGCGCGTATCGACATAGGCGCTGGCCTTCGCTGGGATGACGTTGCCGGCAGACCCGCCCTCGATCATCGTCACACTCACCGACGTGCCGTTTTTGAGGTCATTAAACGTGTTGATGCGCTGTATCTGTTGGGCCAGCTCGACGATGGCATTGATGCCCTTTTCGGGCGCGTTGCCGGCATGGGCCGCAAGGCCCTCCACGTGCACCCGATAGGTGGCCAACCCCTTGCGCCACGTCTTGAGCGCGCCTTCTTTGGTGGCCGGCTCCATCACCATCACCAGCCCGCAGCCCTGCGCCACCTCGCGGATGACCGGGATGCTGTAGATGCTGCCCACTTCTTCGTCGCTGGTCATCAGCACCCACACCGGACGGTTGGGGAACAGCCCCTGCGCCCGCAGGCCGGCCAACGCGCTCAGCACAATCGTGATGCCGCCCTTCATATCCACCGCGCCCGGCCCAAACAGCTTGCCTTCGGCGTCGATGGTGACCGGGCGCTCAGCCAGTGTGCCAATCGGCCAGACCGTATCGATGTGAATCAAGAACATCAGCGGTTTGCCCGGCGCGTCCTCGTTCCATTTGGCCAGCAAAAAGTCGCCCACGTCCTGCTGCGGGATGCGCGTCACGCTCGAAGCGCCCAGCGCCTCGAACTGCTCTTGCATATACGCCCCCAGCTTATCCACGGCGGCTTTATCGGTGGTCGGGGTCTCAAAGTTGACCAGCGTGGTCAGCATCTCGACCATCGCCTGCTTTTGAGACTCGAAATAGGCTGCAAACTCGTTCACGTAGCACGTACTCCTAAAACGGACACAGGTCGGTCGCGGTATACGTCGGGTTGCGCGTGCCATAGCGGTTCAGCTGGGCCAGCGCCTCCGGACGCTGTGCGATGATAGCACCGACCGCCGCACATGCGCTACCGACATTGGCCTGTGTGGTAAACGATTCATAAAACACGCGCGCCAGCTCGGCATACACCGGCCCGCCCTGTGGATAGGTGCGCCCAATCTCGGCATAGGTGCTGGTTTGGTTGGGGTCAAGCGTCAGCACCTGCGTTTGCAGCAGGCGATAAAACGCATAGCTTTGCAGCACGTCCGGCTCGTCATTGAACCAAAAGCGCAAGCTGGTATCGGTCAGGGCCGTTTGATAAATGCTCTTGGCGCTGGCGGTATCGCCGCGCAGCAGGGCCTTATCGCCCTCGTGCAGCACCTGAATCTTAAAGCGCGGCGCGTCTAATTCCACAATGCTGGGCACATACTGCGTGCCGTTCCAGTCATACACGGTGGTGCCGGTGCGCAGCGGGCCGGTCTGGGCCGTGCCGCGCCGCTCCTGTCGCACAATCACCTCGACCACCTCGTCATTGTCAAAGTCGCTGGCGGTGGGCGGGCTGGCGCTGACCACGTTGGGCGGCATCAGCTCGACAAAGCGCGAGCGCTGCGCCGACCACGTCACCAACTGCGTCAGATAATCACACTCGCTGTCGTTGGCGCGCTGTTCGGGGCAGGTCAGGGCGCTGTACAGCAGGTCGTTGCGCCGGTCACGGTTGACATCGGCAAAGGCCAGCACGCGCGGCGTCTCGGCGGTATCGCTGGCGACCTCCAGCAGCACCGCCACCGTGCCATCCCGACACCCCAGCACCGCCAGCAGGGCCGAGCCATCTGGCGCGGCAATCGGCAGCAGCACCTCCGAGACCCCTTCACCGGTATAGTCGATGTCGGCACGGGCCGGCGCATCCGCCGGGATCACCCGCCAGACCCGCCGCAGGGTGTCCAACAGCGTGCCGGCATCCCCGCCGGCGGCCAGATAGCGCACCGCCTCCTCGAGGATGACGCCGGCGCTGCGCGGGGCAGACGCCTCCAGCGCCGCCGCATCCGAGCGCGGCGGACAGGTGGCAAAGTTGGGGGCGGCGGTGGCCTGTGCCCCAATGCTGACCGCGGTCGGCAGCGACAGCGCCTCGGGCACAAACACCGTGTCAGGGGGCAGCAGTTCCCCAATCAGCACCGCGCCGGCGGTGGCGGTGGGGAACGGGGTGATTTCGAGGCGGGGCGGGGCATCGACCGGCACACAGGCCGCCAGCACACCAGTCAGCGCCAACAACATAAGTGGGGGGCGAATTAGCTTCATCATAGCGCAGAGTATAACACACCCTGCCGACGCTGCCGCCGCCCCCCATTCAGACCATTTCGGCTAGCGAGCGTCGTAGCCAGTCACATCCAGCAGCGGCTCTTTGATGCCGTCTGGGCTGTCGTCCACCCAGTTATAGTTGCCGTCTGCCATCAGCTTGGCGCGGATGTTCATCACATCGGTGCGGCTGTTGGGGTTGCTGACGCTGGCAATCAACGCTGCCGCGCCAGCCACATGCGGCGAGGCCATCGACGTGCCGCTGATGGTGTTATACCCGCCCGATTTCCACGTCGAGTAAATGCACACCCCGGGCGCGGCAATCTCGACCACAGAACCGTAATTGCTAAAGTCAGCCAGCGTATCGTCCACGTCCGAGCGGCAGGTGGCCGGCGCGCCGCCCCCAGCTAGGCCGTTGAAGTCGGCCAGCGCCGACACCGTGATCACGTCGGGGTGATTGGCCGGCGAGAAGGTCGCGGCATTCTTGGCGCTGTTGCCGGCAGCCACCACATACACCACACCCGCATTGACCGAGCGCGTGATGGCGTCGTTCAACGCTTGGCTGGTGAACTCGCCGCCAAGGCTCATGTTGGCCACCTCGATGCTGCCGGCATTGGCCGTCACCCAATCGATGCCGGCGATGATGTCCGCCGTGCTGCCGCTGCCGTTGCTGCCCAGCACCCCCACCGACCAGATGCGCGCCCCGGGGGCTACACCCACCGGCCCAATCCCGTTATCCAGCGCGCCAATCGTGCCGGCCACATGCGTACCGTGACCGTTGCCGTCATTGGCGCTGCGGGTGGTGCACCGCCCACGCGAGCAGCGCACCGCAGCATACACGTTCAGGTCGGGATGCGTCAGGTCAACACCGGTATCCAGCACCGCCACGTCCACATTCACGCGGAAGTCGTCCACCCCGTTAATCCGCAGCGCCGGGTTCGACGTGGCATTGATGCGCGTCACACCGGTCGGGATGGTCTGCTGGGTGGTCGAAGCATAATACACCGGCTCGACATAACGTACGCGCGCATCCGCCCGCAGCCGCGCCGCCCGCCCCGCCGGCATGTTCACCGCCACACCGTTCAGCGCGTGCCCATACGAGGCCACCACCGTCAGGCCATAACTGCGCGCAAAGCTCTCCACCGCCAGCGGCGAACGACTAGACATCCCCCCATCCCGAAAGACCACAATATGCGTGGCCTCTGGCGCGCTTTGGGCCGCCGTCGGCGCGATGACGATACACAACAACAAAGAAATCACAAAAAAACGCTTTACCAAGCTGCTCATAGAGCCAATTTCCTCACTCACACCCCACTTTGGGCGGTCGATAGCGCCAGCAGTTTGCCATTTTGACAATTTGCCAACAATTAACAGTGTGACTCATTAGGTTTTTGCGAGGTATGGCAAATAAGTACCCGATTAGAAAAGTGTAACACCGGCCTCAGATTGGTCAGCAATCGCACTTGTCCACCCCCCATACCCCTCCTACAATCGGGAGCTTATCCCGACCGCTGCTCCCAAACCGGAGGCAACCCCGCCCGATGAGCGTGTTTTATATCGACGGCGAATTCGTCAACGATCACGATGCCTACATCCCCGCCACCGACCTCGCTGTGATGCGCGGCTACGGCGTATTCGACTTTCTGCGCACCTACAACGGTCAGCCCTTCGAGCTGGAAGCGCACGTGCAGCGCCTGCGCAACTCTGCCGGTCTGATCGAGCTGGATGTGCCGTGGAGTGATGACGACATCGCCAGCATCGTGCACCAAACGCTGGCCCGCAACCCGCGCGAAGACGGGCGCGAGCAAAACGTCCGCATCATCGTGACCGGCGGGCCAAGCGCCAACGGCCTGATGCCGCTGGGCGAGTCGCGCCTGCTGGTGATGGTGACGCCGGCCACCCCCATCCCGCCAGAGCACTACGCGCAGGGCGTCAAGGTCATCACCGAGCGCATCGAGCGCTATATCCCCGACGCCAAAACCCTTAACTACATCCCCGCCATCAAGGCGATGAAGCGCGCCGCCCGTGAAAATGCCGTTGAGGCCATCTATGTTGACCGCGAAGGCCGCGCCCTTGAGGGCACAACCACTAACCTGTTCGCCTTCTATGGCGACACACTGGTGACCCCGTCCGCCGGCATCCTGCCCGGCATCACGCGCGGGGTGGTGCTGCGCCTTGCCCGCCCACTGTTCAACGTGCAAGAACGCCCCATCCCCCTCGATGAGCTGCTGCGCGCCGACGAAGTGTTCATTAGCGCCAGCAACAAGCAAATCATGCCGGTGGTGAAGGTGGACGACACCACCATCGCCGATGGCAAGCCCGGCCCCCGCACCCGCCGCGTGATGGACGCCTTTGGCGCACTCACCGGCGAGCCGCTGGCCGTCTAGGCCCAAGAGCAGGGCGGGGGCGCTGCCCCCGCTCCCCCGCCAGAAGGCTTACGCCCTCTGGACTCCCTATCCTGCGAAACATGACTCATCCCGAAGTTTGTTGTAAGGGCAAAGGGATAGGGTCAGGATAAGCAAGCCAGAGCAGGGATAAAGCAAGACGTAAACGGTAAAGCGGTAGCGAGGC
>DAOUCZ010000189.1:0-5213 GCA_034431675.1 Anaerolineae bacterium
GAAGACGTGAAAGCGCTGAGCGAGGCGCAAGATGCTCCTGCTTGGCTAAGGGCCTTCCGCGAGAAGGCTTGGCAGATTTATGAAAGTCTGCCAATGCCTACCAGTGTGGATGAAGAATGGCGTCGGATTGACATCCGTCGTGTGCGGTGGGACAGCGCTGGCCAGCTGGCCCGTGCTAATGGAGCGACACTGGAGACAGTGCCGGAGTCGGTGCGTCAGCCGTTGGTGGGTGACGCCGAGGGTGGCACGTTGGTGCTGGTGGATGGCAAGGTTGTGCAGCATCAGGTGTCGGATGAGCTGACGGCTCACGGCGTCATCTTTACGGATTTGCTGACAGCAGCAAAAGAACACCCTGCGTTGGTGGAAAAGTATTTGATGACGCAGGCCGTGCTGTCGACGGATGGGAAGTTTGCGGCGCTGCATGGTGCGCTGTGGACGCACGGGGTCTTTTTGTATGTGCCGCGCAACGTTGCTGCCGAGCAGCCTTTGCATGCCGTGATGTATAACACTAAGGGCGGCGCTTCGCTGGGGCATGTGCTGGTGGTGGTTGAGGAGAATGCTCAGGCCACGATGCAGGTGGAATATGCCTCTCCAGAAGGGCAGGAAGATGCGCTTTATATCGGCGCGACGGAACTGTTGGTGGGTAAAGCTGCCAATCTGCGGTATGTGAGCCTGCAAAACTGGAGTCGCAGCACGGTGGAACTGACGCATCAGCGTGGTCGTGTGGATGCTGATGGTCAGTTGGATTGGGTTTTTGCGGTGATGGGCAGCCAGCTGTTGAAGGATTTTATCAATCTGGAGGCGGACGGCAAGGGCGCAAACGGTCGGATGAGCGGGTTCTTCTTTGCCGATCATGATCAGCTGTTTGACCTTGATACCCAGCAGAACCATAACGCACCGCTAACGGTTACGGACTTGCTGTTTAAGGGCGCTGCCAAGGATACCGCTCGGACGGTATGGCAGGGGATGATTAAGTCACTGCCCAAGATGCAGAAGATTGACGGGTATCAGGCCAATCGCAACCTTGTGCTGAGTGACGAGGCGCGGATGGATGGCATCCCCGGGCTAGAAATTGAAGCCGATGATGTGAAATGCTCGCACGCAGCGACCTTTGGTACGATTGAAGCTCAGCCGGTTCACTATCTGATGAGCCGTGGTATCCCGCGGGCTGTTGCCGAGAAGATGGTGATTGAGGGCTTCTTTGACGAACTGCTTCAGCGTATTCCGTTTGAAGCGGTGCGGGAGCGCCTACAGGCTGAAATCGAGGCCAAAATCGTTGGTGCTGGTCTGAATTAGGGTGTTTAAGGAGCGGGGACATGGGCGATTTTGTGACGGTTGGGCCTGTGGAAGAGCTGAAGCCCGGCGAGCGGATGGTAATCGACATCCAACGAAAGTGGGTGGCGATTTTTAATGTGGATGGCGTATTTTATGCCATTCAGGATGTCTGTTCGCACGATGGTGGGGAGCTTGCCGAGGGTGAATTGACCGGATGTGAAATCGCTTGTCCGCGCCATGGTGCGCGTTTTGACATCCGCACGGGGCGGGTGTTGAGTGCGCCGGCATTGATAGACATCCCTGCATTTGAAGTGCGGGTGGTGGATGGCATGATACAGGTAGGGACAACTGCGGTAACGCGTTAGTTCCCAACTGGAACATCTCGCAAGACCCTTGATGAAAATGCCCGGATGATGCCGGGCATTTTCGCGTGTGTGGGGGGCTGCGGGATACAATTGGGAATGTAACTGGGATTGACTGAGAGAGGGTGAAATATGTCACTGGATGAGCTGTATCAAGCGCATGGAACTTTGGTTTTTGGGCATCGGGGGGCGTGTGGGTATACGCCAGAAAACACGATACCGTCATTTTTGCAGGCATTGGAGATGGGGGCACATGGGGTGGAACTGGATGTGCACCTGAGCAAAGATGGTGTGCCTGTGGTTATCCACGATGAGACTTTGGATAAGACGACCAACGGTAGTGGTCTGGTGGTGGAAAAGACGTTGGCGGAACTTAAAGCGCTGGACGCCGGCAGTCACAAGGGGGCAGAATTTGCCGGCATCCAGATACCAACGCTTGATGAGGTTTTTGAGGCATTGGCGGGGCGCATCGCGGTTAATGTGGAGGTGAAGGCGGAGACGACGGGTATCGAACAGGCGGTGGCGGATTGCATTGCACGGCATGGTATGAACGATAAGGTCATTATTTCGTCGTTTAATCCGCTGGTATTGAAGCGTTTTGCAGAGAGTCAGAAGCACTTGAAGCTGGGTTTTTTGATTGACCCGCGGGAAGAAGGCGAGCAGACCAAGCTCTGGATGTCGAGCATCCCGCATCACGCGCGTCATCCGCATTACATGACGATTGATGCGGCTTATGTGCGGGTGGCCCATCAGTTTGGGTATCGGGTGAATGTGTGGACGGTCAATGATGTAGACCACGCTGTAGCGTTGGCTGAGATGGGGGTGGACTGCATTATGACAGACACGCCAGATGTGATGCTGAAGGGATTGGGGTTTGTGGATTGATGCGAGAGGCATGGCGTCGGCTGATTGGCTTTGGATTCCGCCTGCTGTACCACGAGATGGCATGGTCGTACGACTGGGTCAGTCAGGTGGTTAGTGGGGGCGAATGGCGTGCATGGATGCGGTGTGCTTTGCAGGTTACCCGTCCTCAGGCCGGTGAGCGTGTGATTGAGATCGCGCACGGCACGGGGGTTTTGCAGGCTGATTTGGCTGCTTTGGGGTGCGAGGCCTTTGGTGTGGATTTTTCGCCGCAAATGGGCCTTCTTGCGCGAAATAGGACTAATGTGGCGGGATTTGCTGCGCGGCTGGTGCGAGCCAAGGCTCAAGCACTGCCTGTGCGTGCAAGCACGTTTGACGTCTTGATTTGCACCTTTCCGAGCGCTTTTGTGCTTGAATTAGAAACTCTGCGAGAGTTTCGGCGCGTATTGAAGGGGGATGGGCGCGGTGTGGTTGTGCTGCATGGTGCGCTGACCCGGGGTGGTTGGTGGATGCGGGCGATGGATGGATTGTTTCGGGGGACAGGGCAGGGGAAGGTTCTGGTGGATGAGATGCCGTCCCAAGAGGCATTATCGGCCCAGTATCAACCGTTTTTGGCATTGTTTGCTGCGGCGGGCTTAGACGCTGTCATGGTGGCAGTGCCAACCTCTAGGGGGTTTGCAGTGACTGTGCAGTTTGCCTCGCTGACCTAATAAACACGGTGATTCTGATAGCTGTTTAATAGAACTGTCGTATGCTGGTGAGCATGAAAACAATGTTGTGCAAGGAGTAGGGCTATGATCGGGATGTTTGACCCGACATATCTGTTTATCGTGATGCTGCCGACGGTGATACTTTCGGGCCTTGCCCAATGGTATGTGCAGTCGGCATATGGCAAGTGGTCTCAGCTGAGAAACACCGCAGGGCTGGCGGGTGCTGATGTGGCGCGCCGGATTATGGGTGCTGCGCCAGAACTGCGTGGTGTGAGACTGGAAGGGACTCCGGGGGAATTGAGTGACCATTTTGACCCGCGCAGCAACACAGTGCGGATGTCGCCGGGGATTGCACAGCGCCCATCGGTGGCGTCAATGGCGATTGTGGCACATGAGCTAGGTCATGCACAGCAGTATGCAGAGAAATCTCCGTTAATTTCTGCACGCCAGCTGCTGCTGCCGGCAGTGCAAATCGGGCCAAATGTTGCATATGGCCTTATCTTGTTTGGTCTGATTGCACAGGCAAGCGGTTTGTTGTGGCTGGGAATCATCGTGTTTGGCTTGTCGGTTTTGTTTATGCTGTTGACACTGCCGGTCGAGATTGATGCGAGCCGGCGGGGGCTGGCACTGCTGCGGCAGGCGGGTTTGATGCAAACAGAAACAGACAGTGGCGGCTCGCGCGAGGTATTGACGGCAGCAGCGCTGACCTATGTGGCGGCAGCTGTCTCTAGCCTGCTGACCTTGCTGTACTATGTGATGCTGGCACAGCGCAGTAATAGAGACTGACAAATCAACAATCAGAAACGGGGCGACGATAAGTCGCCCTGTTTTTTTGTCGTGTTATTTCGTGTAGTCATTAAACAAAAACATGACTTGGCGGCGCTCTATTTTCCCTGATGCGGTGAGGGGAAGTGCATCGACAAAACGGATGATACGGGGGATTTTGTAACCCGCCAGATGCTGACGCAAGAACTGTATGATTTCGTTAACTGGTGGTGGCGCCGTGATGTTAGGCCGTAGGATAACAGCGGCAGCGGGTTGCTGACCCCATTCGGGGTGGGGGAGGCCGATGACCGCGGCGTCTTGTACGACGGGGTGAAGCCTGAGGGCGGCTTCGACTTCGGCGGGGTAGATGTTTTCGCCACCAGAGACGATGAGATCACTGCGGCGTTGGACAAGATGTAAATCTCCATCAGCATCGAGATAGCCCAAGTCGCCGGTATATAACCATCCATCGCGTAGGGTTTGGGCTGTGGCAGTGGGGTTATTGACGTATTGTAACATGAGTGTTGGCCCATTGATGATGATTTCCCCGATTTCACTGGTAGAGCAGTCATCCCCTTGCGAATTCACCACCCGAACATTGACAAAGGGGAGGGGCTTGCCTACAGAAGCGGGTTTATGGTGGGTTGATTCGGGGAGTTGTGTGCAGACCTGTGAAGCAGCTTCGGTAAGCCCGTAAGTGGTTGCGATGGGAAACCCGGCGGCTTTAGCCTTGCTGACGAGGTCTGAGGTAGCGGCAGCGCCGCCGAGCAGGACGAGACGCAGCTTTGATGGAGGCGTTGTGCGTGCTTCCGTCAAGCGATAGAGCATGGTTGGGACGAATGACGCAAGGGTGACTTGGTGAACATCCAATGCGTGATTAACCGATGCTGTATCAAATCCGCGCAGCAGTACTACCCCTGTGCCTGAGATTACCGATCGGATGAGGATAGACAATCCTCCGATGTGATAAAGCGGAAGTGTGCATAACCAGCGATCGTTTGACTGATGCCCGATACGAAAAGCTGAGGCAATGGCATTGTAAAAGACCGCGCTGCGTGTTAATTCGGCGGCCTTTGGTTGGCCCGTTGTGCCAGAGGTAAATAAACGCAGGTAGGGCTGATTGAGGTCTAGTTGATGCTTAAATAATTTCGCGTAGTCATTTAACCCACCCATGAAAACGGCTTTCAGCCCCTGAGTTGACTCATCAACAACAATGTCACAGAATTGTTTTTGGTATGTC
>DAOUCZ010000190.1:0-8141 GCA_034431675.1 Anaerolineae bacterium
AGGATGTGGTCGAGGCGCTCACTGTGCTGTATACCGAAATCCACGGACAGCCCCCCGCCCCAGAGCCCGAGGGCGCCCCACTGCTGGCGCGCGAGCTGATTGATAAAGGCTACTCCCTCACCGAGCTGGGCCGCTACGAAGAGGCTTTGGTGGCCTATGATCAGGCGATTGAGCAGCAGCCCGACCTGAGTTGGGCGTGGGCACGCAAGGGGCGGACACTGCGTCTGCTCGAACGCTATACGGACTCGCTGAGCTGCTACGACAAAGCCTTGGCGCTTCAACCTCGCTATGCGTGGGCATGGAACGGTAAAGGCGTCATTTTGGAACGGATGGGCCGCATGGACGAGGCACTCGCCTGCTTCAGAACCGCTACCGACCTGCACCCGGGGGATGTGTGGTATTGGTACAACCTTGGCAGTGCGCTTACTACCCTAGGCCGGCAAGAAGAAGCGCGAGAAACACTGTCTCACGCACTGACCCTCGACCCGGCCCACGCTCACAGCTGGGCAAAACTGGGGCAGGTGCTGCGCCAGATGAGCCTGCCGGCAGAGGCCATCACCGCTTACGAGGAGGCCATCCGCCTAGAGCCAACCTACGCATGGGCGCACAACGGCCTTGGTCTTGCCTATAAACAAGTGGGGCGAACCCGCGACGCCCTCACCTGCTTCCGCCGTGCAGCGCGCTATCAACCTCGCTCAGTGATGCACTGGTACAGCCTGACCGAGATGTATGTAGATCTTGGGCAGGTGCAAGATGCGCTAGAACCCGCCCTAGAGGCCACCCGCGTAGAACCCAAATATCCGCTGAGCTGGGCCAAGCTGGGACAGGTCTACCGCCTGCTGCGCCGTTATGATGAAGCCCTGCTGGCCTATGACCGTGCCTTAGAACTCGACCCGAACCTGACATGGGCCATCAATGGCCGCGGCATCGTGCTGGAACAACTCGGGCAGTACGACGAAGCCCTGCGCTGCTATCAACAGGCCTCGGCCCAAGTGCCCGAAGATGTCTGGCATTGGTACAATCAAGGCAACGTGCTGGTGATGATGGAGCGCTACGAAGAGGCCATCGAACCGCTGCGCCGCGCCCTCGACATCGCACCAGATAATGCCCGCTGCTGGGCACGTCTGGGCAAGGCCTATCGCCAATTGGGAATGCTAAACGAATCTCTAGATGCCACTCAGCGCGCCGTAGACCTTGCTAACAGCCAGCCATGGGCATGGAGCGAGCTGGGCGGCACATTCGAGGCCATGGGCCGACATGTCGATGCGTTGGATGCCTATCGCAGGGCTGTAGAGCTGAGTGACGACCCGTTCTATACCTACAAGCAAACCGACCTGCTGACCAACATCGGCAAGAACCAAACCGCCTGCGAGCTGCTAGAAAAAGCCTTGCAGCGCGAGCCAGAAAACGGCCAGCTGTGGGGCAAGTATGGCCAAGCCCTGCGCCGTATGCGCCGCCTCGATGAGGCACTGGTGGCTTATCAGCGTGCCATCGACCTTGACGCCGAAGATGCGTGGGCATGGGGCGGGCACGGCCTGACGCTGGGTGAGATGAACCGCCACCCCGAAGCCTTATCCAGCTTTGACAAAGCGCTGGCCCTTAACGCCGAAGACCCATGGCTGTGGTACAACCGTGCCGAAGAGCTATTGGCCCTCAGCCGCCCGCACGAGGCGCTCGAGTCGCTCGATCAAGCCATCAAACGCCGGCCAGACCATGCCGAAAGCTGGGCCAAGCGTGGTCAAGCCCTGCGCAAACTCAACCGCCTAGAAGAGGCCCTCTCAGCCTTCGATAAAGCGGTCATGGTCAACCCGGGCTACGCATGGGCATGGAATGGGCGCGCCCTCACCCTACGCGAACTACGCCGACGCGAAGAGGCCCTCGCCAGCTATCAGCGCGCCGTGCGCGAAGACCCGCACAATATCTGGTATCGCATCAACCAGATTGACCTACTGCTAGATATGCGACAGGCCCAAGAAGCTATGAACGTGGCTCTGACCCTAACCGAAGTTGCGCCAGACAGCGCTGTGGTCTGGGCACGGCAGGGACAAGTGCTGCGCCGCCTGCACCGCTATGCCGATGCCCTCGCCAGCTATGACCGTGCCTTATCCCTTGACCCACGCTATGCTTGGGCATGGAACGGCAAAGGCATGAGCTTGTTTGCCCTAGAACGCTATCACGAAGCGGTACAGTGCTATCAGCAGGCCACGACCTTTGCCCCAGACGACCCATGGTTCTGGTATAACTATGGCGAGGCGCTCCTGCGCCTTGGGGATACCGAGGGGGCAAAAACCCGTTATCAGAGCGCCCTCAAAGCCGACTCGCGTCATCAAGCCAGCAAGGACAGATTGAATGAACTCTAGACCCCCCCGCAGAAGCTCCCGCCGCGACATCTCAGTCACCTTTATGAGCGGGCCAAACGACGGAGCAACCATGCACTTCACACAGCCCGCTCGCGGCGAAGAGCGCACCCTGACCATCGGGCGGCGCGAAGGCAGCAGTATTCATCTGCCCTTCGACAGTCAGGTTTCGCGCAATCACGCCCGCCTGATTTGCGCCCTACTGCCCGTCACCACAGATGACGCAGAAGACACCCCACATGTGATGAGCTTTTGGCTCGAAGACATGGGCAGCCGTAATGGCACGTTTGTCGAAAAACATGCCGACCCCATCGCCGCTCGCGTTAGCTTACGTCCGGGCACGCTGTTTCGCGTCGGTCGCACATGGATGCGCCTCGATGTGCCGATGTCGGATGATGATTAGTGTACGCCTACCCCCAATTACACACTAATCAGCACAATGGCGCTTAGCGCCAGCCCCACACCAACCCATTGACGCGGCCCAAGGCGTTCTCGCAAAATCACTACCGCCAGCGCCATCGTGGCCGCCGGATACAAAGAAGACAGCACTGACGATACATCTAAGCGGCCAGCCTGTGCGGCCAGCACAAAAAACAGGTTACCCAGCGCATCAAACACCCCCGCCAGTGCCATCCAGCGCATCTGCCGCACCGGCGGGAAGTGCAGCGCGCCCATTCGCATCCCCCCAATAACAACCAGCGCCATCGAGCCAAAACGCGCCGCCACCAGAGACCACAGTACGCTGTCCTCTCCGGCAAGGTCGAGCAGGGTCAAAAACAGCCCAAAGCACAAACCGGCCAGCAGCGGCAGCATCACATCGCGCCGGCGCACTGCCCCATGGATTTTGCTGCTCGAAAGCAGCCACACCCCAACAAAAGCGAGAACAAACGCCACCCACTTCAGGGTGTCGGGCGCTCCCTCGATAAATATGCCGATAACCACAGGGACTGCTGCGGTCAACACGGCACTAATCGGTGAGACAAGGCCCATCTTGCCCACGGCCAAGGCATAATAAAACAGCATCAGCCCAGCACCGCCGGCCACACCTGCACCAACTGCCGCCAGCGCTTGCAGCGGGGTCGGCCACACATCATTATTAAAGGCCAACGCGCCGACAATCAACAAAGTCGTGCCGACGACTTGCCCGACCAACGCAACCACAAAAACGCTGTGCCGCTTGGTGGCAAATCCGCCGGTAAAATCACCCGCTCCCCAGTTTAGGGCGCACAGCAGTCCGTATAGAACTGCCGCAAATTCAGCACTCAACCGGACTCTCCATCGGTGAGCGGCTCTGCTTCTGTCCCACATACATCGGCCAACCGCGCACGCAGCAGATTCAGCAGCGGCACAACCGGCACACGCAGCTGATACCCGCGCTGCCCCGCGCTCATCACAATGTGCTCCAGCTCGCTGGCAGCGCGGTGCAAAAACACCGTCCAATTCTTGTCGCGCAGCATCAACGCGCTGATACCGCCCACTTTCAAGCCGGTTAATGACTCGGCATCTTTGTGCGCCGCCATCCGCACTTTTTTAGCACCCGCAGACTGCGCCAATTTCTTCAGGTCAAGGTGCTCATTAGACGGCAGCATCACCAAAAACGGCTTTGCAGCGCCATCTGCCTGCGTCACTAGCGTTTTGTAGACCATCCAATAGGGCAAACCAAGCGCTTCGGCAACCTCTGCGGCATCTCGTATATCATCAGGATACTGCAGCACCTCATACGGGATTTTGGCCTGCTCCAGAATCCGCATTGAATTCAGTTTGGGTATCGACACGTCTTATGGCTTTCGCACCGCTGCTTGGCTAAACCAACTCGTCCGAATCGCCAGATTCGCGCTGCGCCATCACCAGCCCCACCACCATCACAGAGCCAAGGCCCAGCAAAATCATCATCAAGCCAAGGCCCTGCGGCGTCGCAACATCGGCAGTGGCGGCCTCTTGCGCCAAGCTTATACTGCTAACCGCCAACAACAGCAGCGCCGTCCAAACAACCTTCATGGCATCCTCCCACGGGGGACAAACCCACAACAGCATTCCGTACAACACAGTCCTATTGTACCATACCCTGCCCGCCTCATCCCACGAAGTCTTAGCCGTATAAAAACCAATTCCCCATTGTTTATGACAATGGGGAATTGTATCAGGCAGAAGCCCAAAACGTTTCAAGTCTGTGCTCAGCCCTCCACCACCGCATCATCCGATGATTTATCAGCAGAAATCGGCGTATCTTCTAACGGCGGGGTGACCTGTATGGCAGACACAGACGCCGCCTCGCCCTGTGACTCAATCACCGCAATCGGCGTGGTCTCGGTGGACGGCAGCACACTAAAGCGCAGGCGTCCTCCCTCGGCAGCATCGGTCGTGATGACCGTGCCCGGATCGAGCGTCTCGCTGAGTAGAAAGGTGCTCAGCGGGCGGGTCAGCAGACGCTCGATGGCGCGGCGCATCGGGCGCGCACCATTGCTGGGTTCATATCCCGCCAGCATCAAAATCTCGCGCGCGGCGTCGGTCAAAGACAGGCTCAAACGCTGTGCAGCGAGGCGCTGATGCACATCTGCCAGCTGTTTCTCCATAATGCGGCGCACCACATCACGGCTCAGCGCATTGAAAGTAATCACTTCATCAAGGCGATTGACAAACTCTGGGCGGAAATATTTGCTCAGATAAATGCGGAAATCGCGCGCCACGGATGTCTCGCCCATGCGGAAGCCTAACGCATCACGGTTGCCCTCGGCGCTGCCGATGTTGCTGGTCATGATAAATACCGCATGGCGGCAGTCCACCTTTCGGCCATGGGCATCGCTCAGGCGGCCCTCGTCAAAGACTTGTAAGAACAAGTCAAAGACCTCTGGTGCGGCTTTTTCAATCTCGTCCAGCAGCACCACCGAATATGGACGACGGCGCAGTCCCTCAGTCAGCTGCCCGCCGCGACTGGCATCCTTGTAACCGGGAGGAGACCCGATTAAACGAGCCGCGGTATGCGCATCATGAAATTCCGACATGTCAAGCCGCAGCATCGCATCCTCACTGCCAAACAGCGAAGCCGCCAGCGCGCGCGCCAGCTCGGTCTTGCCCACACCGGACGGGCCAAGGAACAAAAACGTGCCAATCGGTCGGTTCGGATCACCAAGGCCGGCGCGGGCCGTCTTAATCGCATCCGCCACCATCAAAACGGCCTCGTCCTGCCCAATCACACGGGCCAACAGTTCCACTTCCAGCTTGGCCAGACGCTGCCGCTCGTCACGGGTCATCTCGGCTGCGGGGATACCCGTCCACTCGCTGAGCACATGCGCCACATCGTCTGCGCGCACCTCGTTGGCCTCACCGGTCTCTTCTTCATCGGGGTTGCGCGTGCGAATCACCACGCGCGTACACGCCTCATCAAGCAGGTCAAGCGCCTTATCAGGCAAGCGGCGCTCCGTCAGATAGCGCACAGACAGCTTCACTGCCGCTTCAACCGCCTCCGGCGTGATGACGACCCCATGATGCGTCTCTAGGCGCTGGCGCTGCCCACGCAAAATCTCCACGGCGTCATCCATCGAGGGTTCGGGGATGTCAATCGGGCGAAAACGGCGGTCAAGTGCGGGGTCTTTGGCAATCGCCCTGCGATATTCCTCATGCGTGGTCGCGCCGATACACATGATTTCACCGCGCGCTAGCGCAGGTTTCAAGATGTTGGCCGCATCCAGATTGCTGTCGATGGTCTCCCCTGCCCCAACGATGGTGTGTATCTCGTCGATAAACAAGATGACGTTTCCGGCATGCTTAACCTCTTCGAGCACACCCAACAAACGCTCCTCGAACTGCCCACGCAGGCTGGTGCCGGCCACCAACACGCCAATTTCAATCTGCACAATGCGCCATTTCAGCAAGGCAGTCGGCGCACTACCGCTCTGAATGGCATAAGCCAACCCCTCGACCACAGCTGTTTTGCCAACGCCAGCATCGCCCAACAGCAGGGGATTGTTCTTTTTGCTGCGACTGAGGGTGCGTGCAATCGCGCGGATTTCTGCCTCGCGCGCCACCGCAGGGCCGATTTTGCCCAGCTTGGCCTGCGCATTCAGATCGCGCCCATATTTATCCAACAGCGGCGTGGCGGACATGCGCTCTGACGAGCGATGGCCAAAAGAAGGAGATGGCGGCGAAAGCGACTTATCATCTTCAAACAGGTCAATTTCTTCATCTAACGGCGAGTCGAAGAACAAATCATCAAACTCGTCCTCCTGCTCCGGCTTTTCTGCATCACGCAGTCGGCGAATCAGCCGGTCAACCATGCCAGAAGACTCCGAAGATCGCGCCGACTCCTCTGACGCCTTGGCGATTAAGTCATTCAGCCAAAAATTGATGTCAAAACCCATCTCAATCAATTTACGGACGGGCAGCGACTCGCCCTCTTGCAGCATCGCCATCAAAACATGCTGCTCGGTGGCCTGAAACACGCGGTCACCCTCGGCAAACAACAGTGCCAATGACAGCACCATCTGAAGACGTGGGGTCATCGGCAGTTCACGATCCGAAGTCCCATCCCCTTGCTTAATCTCGGCCCGAATCTGTGCACGCACATCACGCGGGTGATAACCCGCCTTCAGCAGCAAGCTGCACGTCAGGCTTTCTTCCTCCCGCGTCTGCGCGATAAACAAATGCTCGACCCCCACATAGTCGTGCATCATCCGCCGCGCTTCTTCGGATGCGAGGCGCAGCACTCCACGGCAGCGCTCACGCAGTTCATGTTCTGGAAAATCGGGCGTGTCGTTCAAAGTCACTCCTCCGCAGGCATCATCGGATGAGGATTATAACGCAGCACACACAAAATTCAGTGATGAGAAAATAGGGCGCTTTCTTCAGGTTGGCTTACGCGCCTTCAACGCCAGATTGACCGTGGCACGACCAGCGGGTTCATCCAGCACGTTTTTTCGGTCAAACCAGTTAAAGGCCGCCAACCCGATTTTGATCGGGTTGTACCACGGCGCATCGGGCTTATCAAATTGGGTGCGGTCAGCGGTCTGGGCCATCCCCTTGGGCAGTGCGCCGCGCTCCAACAGCGGCATCCCGATGCCATACACAAGGTTGTGGATAAACGGGAAGCTGTGATGCGTAAAAGCGCGCTCTGCTTCTATCACAAAGCCAGCGCCCAATGCGGCGGCGCGCAGCTGCTCTGGCGTATACAAGCGCACATGATTGGCCCAGATGCCAGCAAACACGCCGTGCTGGATGTGGGTCTTAAACACCGTTTCCAGCGTTTTATTGATCGGGTCCCACCAGAACGGGTAATTGGCATTGGGGACAGTAATCGCCGCAACCCCACCGGGCTTCAGCACCCGCAGCGCCTCGCGCAGGCCCGCCACATCATCCTCAATGTGCTCCAGCACCTCGCTCAAAATCACCGCGTCAAAGGTGTTATCAGCAAACGGCAGTTGATAGATGTTGGCCCGTGTCAGCGTCACGTCGGGCAAATGCCCGACATTGGCCCGCGCCTTATGGATGACCACCTCATCCAAATCTGCCCCCACCAACTTAGCCCGTGTGGTATAGCGCAGCATGTTGAGGTAGAACCCCCGCCCACACGGGATGTCGAGAATCGTCATCTCGTCGGTGGGGGCAATCCACTCAAAAATGGTCTCGACGCGCTTCTTAAAGGCCATGTCGGCCTCATTACGCGTCATATGCCGAATGGTCGATAGAGCGACAGTGGTCATCGCGTCACCTCGCGAAACAACGCCTCGTATTGATCAACCGTGCGCTGAAAGCTAAACACGGCCTCCACCTCGGCACGTGTCTTGCGAC
>DAOUCZ010000191.1:0-9423 GCA_034431675.1 Anaerolineae bacterium
ACTGTTCAGCCTTGGGGGTTTCTTTAATGGTGATGGTAGTGGCAGCGGATTCCCAACGGCAGGGGCGCTCACCCTCAGCGAATATCAACGCCAGCGCACCAAGCTGGCCGCCGCACTCGATAACCTCACAACGGACATCGTCGGCCTAACCGGCCTAGAAAACGACGCTGGGGCGGCGCAAGCTGTACAAGATTTGGCGACAGCCGGTGTTCGAACATGGGCGGTTATCAACACCGGTGTTATCGGCAGCTCGCAAACCCGTGTCGGGCTGATATACAACCCCGCCACAGTCGCACCTGTCGGCGCTCACGCCATCTTAGAGGGGATTGCCCCTTTCCAAGGGGCTGGCAGCGCAGTGCTGGCTCAAACCTTTCGTCACCTTGCCACTGGCAAAACCGCAACCATCGTGGTTACCGACTGGATGCCGCGCACCGCCTGCCCTCCCTCTGGCCCAGACTCGAACCAAAATGACGGGCAAGCCTGCGGGAATGCCACGCGCACGCAAGCTGCAAACACGCTTACGGCATGGATGAACAATGCACTCACCTCTTATCCATTCTCTGTCGCAGACCCACACCGAATCGTGCTTATCGGGCAGTTCAACACCTACACCCACGAAACGCCTTTTGCCGCCCTAGGCGCTGAGGGTTTCCACAATCTGGCCGCAGAGCTGATTGGCCCAACCGCCTATAACCACATCGGGCCAGAAGGCGCGGGCACACTAGACAACATTCTGGTCAATGCTGCCCTCCGTCCCGCTGTAACGGGTGTCGGCATCTGGCACATCAATGCTGACGAACCCGCCGCACGCGATTACCGCATTTCTGCCAATCAGTCAGAAATGTACCGACCAGATGCCTATCGTTCCTCCCCATATGATCCCGTTATCCTTGGCCTAAACTTCCCCGGCGCAACAGGGATACTCAGCGCCAATACCCCCATCACCGAAGGCTCGCTCATCCACATCGCCTTAACCGATGCCGACCTCACCGACACCAGCATCACCGTAACAGTCACCACCCCTGCCGGCGACATCGAACATGTCACACTCGCGCCAGACGGCACGGGCCAATACCGCGGCACTTTGTCAACGTCCGCCGATGCTGGAGCGCCTATTCCCTATAACACCCACCTAGAAACCAATGCGTCTGCCGGCGCGCCCGATAACGCCACCATCACTTACATCGATGAAACGAATGCCGAAGGCCTTCAGGTCACCATCACCACCACCGTGCAAATCCTCAGCGGCGGCGCAACCGGCAGCATTATCACACCATCCACCATCATCCCCGGCCAAGATGACCTGCTCCTCACCATCACGGACGCTGATTTATCCGCCGCAGGTCAAATCAATATCACCGTCACCTCATCCAACGGCGAATCCGAAACCCTGACGATAACAGGCAGCGGTGGTGTATTCAGCCGAGTCATCAACACACATATCGGCCCAGCCACACCGGATAATGGCCGCATAGAAGCATCAGATAGGGATACCATCACCTTCAGTTATCTTGACCCCAAAGATGCCAATGAACAACCCATCACCCTGACTGCAAACACCGCTGTTATCGCCACCAATACCCCCGGCACATTTCGCTTGATTCAACCCGCCGGCGCGATTGTGGTTCCTCCAGCATCAGTCTCAGTTGTTTGGCAGGCCGCACCAAACCATAATGCTTATCTTTTAAACGTGTGGCAAATGGCCGCACAGACACCCGTCCTCGTACAGCAAATCGGCATTGACCACCGCGATGCCTGTTCCGCCACACGCTGCACTCACACCCTAAATCTAAGTGCATCAGGGTCGGGGGAATATCGCTGGACAGTCATCGCCGATGGTATCGGTAGTGCTGACCGCCCTGCATCCAATGGCCCACTCGCCTTCAGCCTCAATGCACAGGGAGCGGAATGGGTGCGCAATGGCGGATTTGAACGTGCGGGCAGCACCGCAGCACTGCCAGCCCAATGGCGCGCCTTCGAACTCTCTGGTGACCGGCGTGCCTGCAAGGCGCTCGGAAACGGCAGCCGCTGCGCGCTGCTATTTGTCGGCAGTCAGCCAGAACGCGCCCGCTTCCGCCAAACCCTCAATGTCGCCGGCTATCTCATCTCAGGGGGTGAACCCCTCACCCTCAGCGCTGACATTTTTGCCACCAAGCCCAACCCGCGCAACGTCATCACCCTCACCATCACCTATACCAACCCGACAGCCGGCCAAGACAACAACAGCAAAGACATCCTCCGCATCACCCCCGTCGATACCCAAACCGGCGTCTACTTACGCCACCAAATCAACGGTAGCCTTGCCGGCCCAATCAAAAGCGCGGTGCTCGTTGTGCGCTATCGCCTCACCAGTGGCCGCCTCCGCGTTGATAATGTCAGTGTGCGGGTAGGCGGCCCATAATCGCATCAAAAAAACCGCTCATCCCAGTTGGGATGAGCGGGGTCTGACCGACAGGCTTGTGCCGTCGTGTCTTATCAACCTTCTGGTGTTACCTCGGCCTCGCCACCATCCTCCACCGGAGCGGCCTCAGTCGCTTCGGCAGTCGGCTGAGGCGCAGCGGCCTCGGCAGTTTGAGTGGCAATAGCCGCAGTCTCCGCAGCAAACCGTTCTGCTTCCAGCGCATCCGCCGCCTTAAACAAAGCTTGCAGGGCATCACGCTTGTCCCACAGAGTATCCAGCTCTAGCCCCACCAAACCAGCGCCCACAATCTGGGCATAGTTAGCATCGGCAATCAGTGACCAAACCGCCGCCTGAACCGCATCAGATGCCAGCGTAGATTGGTTGAGCAGCAGCTTCACCGGCAGCACAAAAGCATACGAACCATCAAGGATGCTGGATTCCGACGGGACGACACAACCATCACCAGCATCCACCGCCACCAACCGCACGCGGCTGTTTTCAGCTAGCACGCGCTCCGCCTGCGCCAAGGTCATCACAGCCAAGCTGCCCGGCACATTCGCCACTGCCGCGCCTAGATACAGCGGGTCGGCATTGTAATTCACGCCATCACGGGCAGGGGTGGCAGCGCCATTGGCCTTATTCACCAGCAGGTCAAGCGCAGCGCTCCCCTGATTCTGGGCGAACAGCACAATCTCATCCGAACTGAGTGCAGCATCCACCGCGTCCCATGTCGCCGGCGCTTCTGCCGAGGCAGACCAAGCCCGCTTGACCTGCTCCACCGTCAGACATGCCAGCGCGCTGTCGCCCGCGTTACCGATCAACACCGCGTTCTGCACGCCAAGGTCAAACGACACCACCTCAATCGACAGTGCAGCGCACAGTTCGGCCTGTTCCGCCGTCAGTTCTTCCGAAGCCACCACAATATCCAGATTGCCGCTGCACAGTTCGCGCACGCCAGCAATCCCACCCAGATACGCCTCGGTCAAAGACACGCCCGGGTTGTTGGTGGTATAGGTCGTCAGTGACGACTTGACAAAAGCAGCACCCGCAGCGCTGCCGCCCACACGCACATCCCCGCTGGCACCCACCACAGGCTGGAAAGCACCCACCTCGCGGCTGAACACCCGCCCCAAAGTCCCGTTTTCCACAACAGCCCGCGCCTGAGCCAGTGCCGCCTCGGGCAGGGCCACTACCCCCGCAGATGACACCGCCACCTGACCATCCTCGCTCAACACAGCGGTCAATGCATCCTTCACACCCAGCACGCCCTGCTCGATGCGCTCAAAATTGGCATAAGCCACCAACCGCTCACCGCCAACATAGCTGCCATTCAGCACGGTCTCGGCGCTCGGCGCAGCACAAATCCCCAAGGTGAGGTTGCGCAGTTCCAGCACCTTGACATCGCTGGCAGACAGCGCGGCAGCCATCGGCACCAGCCCCAGCTGACCACTACCGGCAGCCACTGCAGCAATCACCGCATCGGCGTCCGCAAAGGTCGCATCCGCGCGGAAGCCATCACCGTTAACCACGCCGTCCAATAAGTCAAAGGCACGCGCACCTGCCGGCACACTCCAGAACCCAAAAGCAATGTCAGGGTTGCTCGCCGCAAAATCGCGCCAGCTGCTTACAGTGCTTGCAGCACTCGGAGAAACCAACGCATTCAAATCGTCGGTTGAGAGACAGCTCACAAACGTTACGTCGGGGCTGGCAATCAACGCGTAGCCATCCACCCCAAACAGCACTTCCTGAAACTGAACACCGTTGTTCTGGCAAATCGCCCCCTCTGACTGGGTCAGCACACGGCCCGCTACCGCGAGGTCAGCCTGCCCAAGGCAAAATTGGCTCAGGCCAGCTTGTGCACCCGCCAGCTCATATGTCAGCCCATCGCCGACCGCCGCGCGGAACACCGCCCCCACCGCGCTCGAGCCAACCACCTTGCCAACAGCGGCATCCTGTGCCGAAACTGTCAACACCCACATCACACATAACAACAGCGCCAAACCCGTGCGCCGCGCAGCATTTGCCATTGCCAAAACTCCTAAGCCTAAAAGGGTGGTATCAAACGGTTGGATTCTACCGACCTATACCCAATTGTCCAGCGCAAGTTTAAGCGCTAAGATTGGGGCAAACGCGCGACTGAAAGGCCAATGCCACCTCATGACCGACTACGAACCCACCGTCTACGAGCTTGTCGGCGGTGATGCCTTCTTCAAAGACCTCGTCTGGCGCTTCTATGCTTATGTTGAGGCCGATCCAGAACTGCGCCCGATGTTCCCCGATGACCTCGAACCCGGCAAACAATGGCAGTACTTGTTTCTGGCCCAATTTTTCGGCGGGCCGCCGCGCTATATCGCTCAGCGCGGACACCCTCGCCTGCGGATGCGTCATATGCCCTTCCCGATTAACCGCACCGCACAAGAACGCTGGCTCTCGCACATGCTGCGCGCGCTAAATGAACTTGCCCCCCCAGAACCCGCCCTCTCTCAGATGCGCGAGTACTTTGTACGCGGCTCTAAGTTTCTGATCAACCAAACTGACATCGACGACATGCCCGAGGACACCCCTCATGAGCAGTAAACACCCCGTACGCCGCACCCTCACAGAACGTGTCATGGCCTGGCCGCGCCTCGCCCGTATGGGGGTGGTCTTTGCCGGCGCTATGGCCCTCGCTCTTCTGCTGATGCCCACCATCGATGATTTATTCTTCCGCCTGACCGGTCTGTTTGTTGGCCAATCCCCATGGCCCACTTATATCGTACTGGCCGCGTGCATGGGCCTCTACCTTGCTGGCTACATCTACATCATCGGCCTGCCGGGCAATCCGCCGCCGCCCGCCCGCCCCCAAACCATCTACCTGCGCATCGTCATCATCATTCTGATCGTCACCCTCCTGTGGTATACCGCCTTGATGCTCTCTATCAGCGGGGATTGATAAACCATGAATCAGGGTTTCGCCTTTGTGCTCACTTTTACTCTGGCCTTCGGCTTTTCTCTGCTGCTTACCCCCGCTGCCATTCGCATCGGGCAGCATTTCGGGGTCGTAGCCATCCCCGGCGGCAGACGCCAACACCGCGGGCGCATCTCAAAGTTGGGGATACTGCCTATTTTCATCGGCTTCACCCTCACCGTTTTGATTGTGCAGGCACTGCCCATCCCGCGCTTCGACTCCAAAGAAGTTACCCGCCTAATCGGTCTGCTGGCGGGCGGTGCAGTTGTATTCGCCTTTGGCCTATTCGACGATCTTTATGACCTATCACCGCTCAAACAGGCCATCGGGCAAATGATAGCTGCCGGTGTCGCAATCTATTTCCAGATTTTCATCGAAACCGTCAATAACCCCATCACCAGTGACCAAATCGACTGGCCATACCTTGTTACCATCGTGCTCACCATGGCATGGCTGGGTGTCTCCATGAACACCGTCAACTTCCTCGACGGACTGGACGGGCTGGCCGCCGGCATCGGTGTCATCGCCAGTGCCATGCTGTTTGTCCACAGCGCTTTTGTGCTAGACCCAGCACAAGTCAGCGTAAGCCTGCTGCCGCTGGCACTATTGGGAACAACCTTTGGTTACCTACTCTTCAACTTCTATCCCGCCAAAATCTTTCTGGGCAGCGGCGCGGTGATGCTTGGCTACCTGCTCGGATGCCTCAGCATCATCGGTGGGGCAAAAATGGCCACCATCCTGATGGTGCTGGGCCTGCCCCTGCTCGATTTTGCATGGCAGGTCTTTAACCGATTGCAAAAAGGCCGCAATCCGATGAGCGGTGACCGTGGACATCTCCACTTTCGCCTACACGATCATGGATTGGGCCAGCGCGCCATCGTGCTTTCGTATTATGCATTTTGCGCGTTTTTTGGGGTGCTCACGCTTGTTTTACCCAGCAGTCTGTTCAAATTTATCGCACTGGGCGTGATGATTGCCCTCACCCTAACCGGATTCACATGGGTTGCCCGCCGGCGTCAGACAGAATCCGGTGAGCTGCCACCGCCAGCATCCTCATCCCCATCCACAGGCGCATCATCCTGAGCCACTTCGACCGCCTTAACCGTGCCCGTCGCCCGTGCCGATGGTGATGAAACAGGGTCAACACGCCCTGCGCTGCGGCCCTCTGGTGGGCCGGGGATTGGGAATTTCAAGCGGTATACCGAAGGAATCCCATCCAATATCCTCGGCGTCCGCTGTTTGGCCGCCTCGCGCTGACGTGCCAAACGCTCACGCTCTGCCTGACGCTCTGCCAATATCTCGGCACGGGTTTTAGCCACCAAACGCCCACGCACAAACTCAGCGCTGTTGCCTGTCACACGCTCTATCGTCTGCTCAATCACCCCCAGCACAAAAATCGCCGCACCATTCAGCAAAACCATCCCCCAAAACACCGCCAACAGCAGCTGAACCAGCTGACTAACCGGCTCGGCCAGCGGCAGCAAAACCTGATTGGAAAACCCCAGCACCCACACCACCCCACCGGCCACCAACACCCCCAATATCAGCGGGCGCAGGGCTTGCTGTGCGGTGAAACGCGGCGTCATGGTATTGGCTATCGAAAACAAGAAATAAGTCCACAACCAAAAATCTGGCTTGGCCGTCAGCAGGGCAAAACCCGCCGAAACATCGCGCAAATCACCAGACTGCATCACCGCAACCGCCGCATTCACATCCAACACACCACCGGCAATCGCAGCAATCACGGCCACGCCAGCAGCAGGCGGCGCCCACTCAATCAGTCCGACCTTCCAGCGCGCCGCTCGCGGCGAAAGCCGGATAAAATTAATCTTGAGGTCAGCAATCTCTTGCACCTGCGGAAACCGCAAAACCCGCTCGGCACGCACATTCAAGAACGAGGCCGCCATAAACAAGGCGACCTCGTGCAGCACAATCCCCGGCAAAAACAGCGCATAAAACAGCACCGTCGTGGTGCGAAAGTCTTTGGTCAGCAGCCAGCCCAACTTAAACAGGTGCTGATGAAGCCAACGCTCCATCTGTCGCAGCATCCAAAAACCAATCAGCGCCGCAATGGCCGGGGATAAAATGTCCAGTGCGCTTAGCCTTTCGCTTGTGCTGCGGCAGCAACCAGTGCCGCAAAATCCGCCACCTTCAGCGAAGCACCACCCACCAATGCACCATCAATCTCGGGCTGGGCCATATACTCCGCCATGTTGTCCGGCTTGACACTACCACCATACTGAATACGCACCGCATCCGCAACAGCATCACCATACAGCCCACGCACCGTCTGCCGAATCAGCCCGATGGTACTGTTTGCATACTGCGAGTCCGCATTCAACCCTGTGCCAATGGCCCACACAGGCTCATAGGCAATCACAAGGCCAGCCATCTGCTCGACGCTCACCCCCGCCAAACCCAGTGTCACCTGCCGCGAAACCACCTCGCTGGTCTGCTTGGCTTCGTATTCGCTTTGGGTCTCACCCACAGCGAAAATCGGCTTCAAACCCGCAGATAACGCAGCCAACACCTTCTTATTAACGCGCTCATCCGTATCACCCAGATACTTGCGGCATTCGCTGTGGCCGATGATGACATACTCCGCCAAACCAACCAACATACCCGCAGCAATCTCAGAGGTGAACGCCCCCTTGGCTTCCCAATGGACGTCCTGCGCGCCCACTTTCACCGGAGTCCCGCGCAGCGCATCGGCAACGCCGGCCAGCGACACAAATGTCGGGCAAACCACCTGCTCAACCGTGGCATAAGCCGCCAATGCTGGTGCCAATTCCTTCGCAAACGCCACCGACTCCGACAGCGTATAATGCATCTTCCAATTACCAGCAAGGATAGGGATACGTCCCATGATATGAATCCCCCTAAGCGCGATCGCTAATGGCGGCAACACCCGGCAGCACTTTGCCTTCGAGCATCTCGAGGCTGGCACCACCACCCGTCGAGATATGTGTGATTTTATCGGCAAGGCCGCTCTGCTCTGCCGCAGCGGCGCTGTCCCCGCCGCCAATGATGGTCACAGCACCCTTGGCTGTGATATCGGCCAACACCTGCGCCACCGAGAATGTACCCGCCGCAAAGGATGGCATCTCAAAGACCCCCATCGGCCCGTTCCAGACCACCGTCTTGGCATCAGCCAACTTGGCCGCAAACAATTCGCGCGTCTTAGGGCCGATGTCATAAATCGCCCACCCGTCCGGCACGCCGGCATCAATGTCTACCACCTGCTGCGCCGCATCATCCGCAAATTTGTCGCCAATCATCGCATCCACCGGCAGCACCAGCTTGTCGCCACCACGGGCCAACAGCGCCTTGGCTGTCTCCAGTGCATCCGCCTCCACCAGCGATTTGCCCAAAGCCCGCCCCTGTGCAAGGAAGAAGGTGTTGGCCATCCCACCGCCGATAATCAACGCATCGCACTTATCCAGCAGCGCATCAATCACCGCGATTTTATCGCTCACCTTCGCGCCGCCCAAAATTGACACAAACGGGCGTGCAGGCGATTCGATGGTGTTTGCCAGATAATCAATTTCCTTCTCCATCAGCAGACCGCTCACTGATGGCAGCAAAGAACTCAAGCCAACATTGCTGGCGTGGGCACGGTGTGCCGTCCCAAAAGCATCATTGACGAAAATATCGCCAAACTTGGCCATTTCTGCCGCCAGCTCGGGGTCATTCTTCTCTTCACCCTTATAAAAACGGGTGTTCTCCAGCAGCAGTACACCACCTGTCGGCAATGCCGCCAGCGCCGCACTCACCTTTTCGCCTACACAATCCTCGGCAAACGCCACCGGCACCCCCAAATGCTGCGCCAGCACCGGCGCCACTGGGGCCAACGAATACTTCGGCTCTGGCCCGCCCTTAGGACGTCCAAGGTGGCTCAACAGCAGCAGCGCCGCCGGTTTCTGTTCAAGGATATATTGCAGAGTCGGCACAGCAGCACGCACGCGCGTGTCATCCGTTACAACCCCATCTTCCAGCGGCACATTAAAATCCACGCGCACCAACACGCGCTTACCCGCAAACTGTGCATCCCGCACGGTCATCTTGTTCATCTTTA
>DAOUCZ010000192.1:0-32430 GCA_034431675.1 Anaerolineae bacterium
TGACACGGGCATAGCGCCCCGCTTCTGGCTCTTCGCCATATTCGCGCAGCAAATCGGCCAAATCGGCATGACTCCAATGATTGACGATGTCGGACGCCGGAGGCCTGCCGCTGGTCGGGTCAAAACGCATATCCAGCGGCCCTTCGCGCAGAAACGAGAACCCGCGCTCTGGTATATCAAAATGCATCGACGAAGCACCGACATCCAGCAGCACGGCATCCACGCCATCGCGCCAGCCCATCTCGTCCAGATAGGCGTCCATCCGCACATAGCTGTCATGAATCAGGCGGGCACGCCCTTGCGACAGCGCATCATGCAGGTGTTCACCCGCCAGCCGAATCGCGGTCGGATCGACGTCAAAGGCCAGCAGCCCGCCCACACCGGCATCCAACAGCGCCCGCGAATGCCCCCCCGCGCCGGCTGTGCCATCAATCACACGTGCAGGTGGGCCGTCAGGCATCAGCGAGGCCAGCACTTCGCGCAGCAGCACCGGCAGATGTGGGCGGGGCGCGGCAGCAGAACCGTTGTCACTCATCACAGCATCCAGTTCGCTCAATACACTTCTAGCGCTGCGTACAGCTCATCCCAGATGGCGCGATAGCTGCGCCAGCGCGCCTTGCTGATGCTGCCGGCCTTGACCGCAGCACGCACCGCGCAGCCCGGCTCGGCATTATGGGTGCAGTCATTGAACCTGCACTGCCCAACATACTGACGAATATCACGAAAATAGCCGTCCAACTCCTCCGGATCAATGTCGAACAACTGCACCGTGCGCATCCCGGGGGTGTCCGCCAGATACCCGCCAACATCCAACCTAACCAGCAGGCTGTCACGGGTGGTGTGCATCCCCTCGTCATTCCAGCCGCTGACCTGCTTGGTCGCGCGGGCCAAGCCGGGCTGAATGGCGTTGAGCAAGCTGCTTTTGCCCACCCCCGATGCACCGGCGAACACAGAAATCCGTCCGCGCAGATGCTCACGCAGGGTCTCAATCCCCTCGCCGGTATGGGCGCTGACATAGGCCACACGATAGCCCATCGTCACATAATGCCCAAAGGTGGCCTGAGCCTCGTCAAGGCCACACAAATCAACCTTGTTGACGACCAGTGTCACCTCATCGATGTTGGCCTGCTCGGCAATCACCAACAGCCGGTCAATCACCGCCCAATCGGGCGCTGGTTGGCTGGCGGCAGTCACAATAAAGGCGGCATCAGGATTGGCCAGCATCACATGCTCGCGGACGGCTTCGCCCGCCCCACGTGCACCCTCGGTGCGTGCACCCCGCGCAAAGACGCCGTGCCGCTCCGCCACTGACTCAATCACCCCATCACCGGTTTGATCGTTTTCAATCAAACTAAACTCCACGCGGTCACCAATGGCAGCCACGTCCGTAATATTTGCATCTTCCAATAACCGCCCGCGCAAGCGACAGCGGTATATCGTCCCGTCTTCGGCCTCCACCCAGAAGAATCCGCTCATCTCGCGGACGACCAACCCCGTTTTGTATGGTTGCTGCAAAGGCAATTCCTTTCGTCATACTTGCTACCCGCGCCCAATGCGCATGGCCTATCCCATCATTATACCTCAACAACCGGAACAGTACGGCTTGTCGGGGTTCGAGACATTGATAACCGCCGGTGTAATCCCCCGCTGGCCCAATTCCTGCACAATCCGCCGATAGACCAAAATCTTGATGTCCATCTCGGCACCGCCGCCAAACCACGCCTCCCAGCCCCCATCATCACGAAAGCCAAGCCCAAGCAGTGGGTCATAACGCAAACGGCGCTCCTGAGGGACGAGTTCGACCAGCCGCCGCGCTCCGTCAATGATGTCCTGCGGGATACGGTCATTGAGTGAAATCACGCCTTCTACCCCGCGTGTTGTCACACGGATGAGCGGGCGGTCATCCAGCGGTGCAGTCAACACCCGCCCATGGATGTCCACCCATGCCTCCACATCGTTCTGCACCCACAACACCGCCGGCTGACGCTCCACAATGCGAATGCGCACAAGGTCGGGAGGCCAGCCCAAAATCACGTCAGCCTCGGCAATCGTCGGGATTTCCAGCAGGGTCTGTCGCACCGCCTCGGCATCGATGTCCAGCACGTGCCGGCCAGCCACGCCCGCATAGGTATACACCGTTATCGGGTCTAGATAGTCTGCACCACTGAGCGCAATGCCGCGCACGATAAAGGCATCCGCCGTCAGCAGCACCACCAGCACCAATGTCAAACTCACCAGCATCAACCCCGACACGTAACGCCAATTGACCGCATTGGCCCGCGCGCCATGCTGTATCTCTGGCACTTCATCGCGCACATCGGGGCGCAGCACCGCAGCGGCACGGTCAGAGCGTTCGCGGCGCGGACGGGGATTGGCACTGCTCATCCGGCGGTCACTCCTGCGGGGGGACGCTGCGCCAATGGGCTGTTGATGAACTGGTAGAGCTTCTGCGCCTCAGCCCAATGTGCACCAGAATCGGGTAAGTTGGCAGCAGCGCACAACACCGAGAGCGCAGACAGCGCATCGGCCAACAAGCGCTTAAGGCCCACGGCCCGCACTGCCGGCAGCAGCGCCCCAAGGCGTGCAGCAGCACCGGCAGGGTCGGTATCGCGGTCGGCCAGCGCCAGCCCGATTTGCACCCGATAATGCACCTCGGCATCCAGTTCCAGTGGGGAAAAGCCGGCTGCATCCATCAGCCATGTGCGCGCATCATCACGCAGCGCACCACCCTGCTTCAGCGCAAACAAAGCCGCATTGCAGCGCAGCAGCGCCTGCCAACGCGGCGCATGAGACGGTTGCAGCATCGAAAGCGCACGCAGATGCAGGCGCTGGGCCTCATCCAGATGGCCCAGTTCTTCGGCCACCTGTCCCAGATTACTGGTCTGTACTGCTGCTTGCAGGCTTAGGCCATGCTGCTCAGACTGCTGTATGGCATAGTTCAGCGCGGTCTGAGCGCGGGTTACACGCCCAGTCACCAGCAAAAACCAGCCATAATTGCCCTGACGGGTGGCTTCAGCAACATGATCGCCAGTGCGCTGGGCAATCTGGATGGCCTCGGTAAAAAAGGCCTCGGCAGTCTCAAGATCGCCTTTTTCGACATATGCGCCGGCAGCGTTAGACAGCACTACGCCGCGTGTGACGGGGTCATCCGCACGGCTGACCAGCATCAGCGCCTCGTCGAGGTCGCGAAAAGCGCGCGCGGCCTGTCCCTGTGCAAGGCGGGCATTGGCGATGTCGCAGTGCAGACGCGCCAAGATCGGGTTGCTGGCGCCGCTGGCTTTATACATGGCCAAACAGTCCGTCCACGCCTTTACCGCCTCGGCCCAACGGTACTGCTGCGTCCGCATCAAGCCGTAATCACGCAGAGCGCGCGCATAATATTCAGGTAGGCGCTCACCTGTTTGCGCCAGCAGCGCCTGATAAGCCCGTTCGGCATCTTCGACCTGACCCGCCTCAAAATAAGCTGCGGCCAGCGCACGCGCGGTGTCAAAGTCGCCGCCGTCGGGCTGATTCATCGCCCGTTGCAAATAGGGTATCGCCTCGGCAGCCTGACCAGAGGCATACAGCGCCTGCCCAACGGCGCTGTGCAGGCTGTCATCGTGTGGGCTGATGTCGAGCGCTTGACGCGCATAACGCAGCGCCTCGCCGGCACGCCCCAAACGGATATAAACCGTGACCGCCTGCCGCAGCAAGACCAGTTTTTCGTCCTCAAAAACCGGCGTCAGTTCCAGCGCCATCTCAATCTGACTTAGGGCATCCGTCAGCTGATTTTTGGCCAACGCCCGTTCGGATAGCAAGCGGTGAATACGGCGCAAATCCCCCTTAGAACGCATCCGCTGAGCAAGGCCGATACCGTTGCTCAGCAGGGTGTCGCAGTTGGCTTCGTTGCCAGCGGCCAACTCGGCCTCTGCAAGGCGGCTGGAAAAATATGGGGCAAGTTCATAATCCCCGCTGCGATGCAGTTTCTCCGCCCCTTCTCGCAGCAGATGAATGGCATAAGCCGCATTACCCTCGTCCAGATACACCTCTGCCAGATGAGACAAGGCTCGCCCCTCAGCCCCCAATGACTTAGAGGCCAGCGCCTCGTCACGGGCGCGCTCAAGGCGCTCACGCGCCACCTGCAAATCGCCCTGCTGATACGCCATCATCCCCAGCATCACCGTGGCATAGGCCCGTTGATAGGACTGCCCCGCCGGTGTACGTGCCACAATCGCCTCCAACATCGCCTGCGCCTCATCATACTGGCGCTGCCGGATGTGGATGTCGGCCCGATGCAGCTCCAGCAGGCCCAATACGGTCGGCGCATCCGCGCCGCCAATCTGGCGCGTCAGGCCTTCAGCCCGTTCGATGGCCGCCAGCGCTTCTGGATATTCCTCACCGCGCTTGGCGGTGCGGATGATCTCGAGTGTGGCGCGCAAATTGACGACTTCGGGGCGGCGGTCTTGTGTTACATCCACCCCCACCCAGCGCGCGATGCGTTCTACCCAATTCATCGAAGTTATCCTAAACGTCTCTTTTATCGTTTGCAGTGCAGTGTACACCAGTTGCCTAAGCAGGGCATAAAACTGGCCACAGCCTCTACATCTGTGCTTGGCGCGCAATCGGCACAGCCGTGCGGTGGGCGGCCTGCCACACCTCTTCGGCTATCTCCCACACCGCATCAGGCCGAGCAATCTTACGTGCGCGCTCAGCCCGCGCCAGCAGCGCTTCACGCCCTTCCGAGAGCCACTGTGCCAGCGTGGCGGCCACCTGTTCTGGCTCTGGTGCGTAAGCGCCGGCATCGTTCTCGACGACAAGACGCACATTGCCATCTTCTTGTCCGGGAATGCGGCTGGACAAAATCAGCGGCAGACCGGCAATACATGCCTCACTGATGGTAGCTGGGCCGGCCTTGGTCACCAACACATCGGCGGCGGCCATAAACTGCGGCATATTGGTGACAAACCCATAAGGAATTAAATCGGGATAGCCCAAGGCCTCGATTTTCTCCTTTAGGGCCTTGTTGCGCCCACAAATCACCACAATCTGAAGACCAAGCTGACGGGCACGGATGGCCTCAGCCGTCTCCAGCAGCGGCCCCATGCCATCCCCGCCTGCCACCATCAGCACCGTGGTGATGTCTGGATTCCAGCCCAGTTCACGGCGTGCGCTGGCCTTATCGGTCAGGCGGCGGTTAAACTCGGGGTGAACCGGCAGACCGGTCACGCGCAGCTGCTCAGGACTCATGCCGCAAGTCAGCGCACGGTCATAGGCCTCCTGAGACGGCACAAGGCAGCGATCCACGCGCCGGTCATACCAAAAATACGGGGTCGTCACAAGGTCTGTCACCACTGTCACCCATGGGGGGCGCTGCCCATGCGCTTGATAAGCGGACATGGACGGCTGGCCAAGCAGAGAGTGCACACAGCACACCGCATCTGCCGGATGATCGAGCACCATCTGGCGCAAACGTCCCCGGTTGAGGCCATAGGTCATCCGACTGGTCAGGCGCGCACGGGACGGGTCATCCGTCAGCTTGTAGGCCAGTGCCCATGCCCACAACGCATGATTAATCACCCATGGATACAGGTCTGGCATCCGATTGCCCGGAAAACCCATCAGGCGATAAACGTCTAGCAGGGTGGCCGAGACGTTGTCTGCCCCATAGCGCTCTTTCATCGCATCGCGGATGGCCTCTGCCGCCGCACGATGCCCCCCGCCTGTATCCGACATGATAAACAAAATCTGCTTAGGCATAATGCCCCCCGATGTTTTTTTGATGTTGTCCATTGGCCGCTAAGCCTCGCCTTTTGGTACTTTGCGCTTGGCCTGACGGTTAAATTGACTGCGCGGCATCTGCACCACCCGCCCACAGCGCAGACACTTTAGCCCGATGTCTGCCCCCACACGCACCACTTCCCAGACCTCGCCGCCGCAAGGGTGCGCCTTCTTCATCTGGATGTGGTCGCCCAATTGCACATCGAACATGATGAATGTTTGCCTAATGCCGTCCATTTTAGTCCCATGCATGGTTATACTGAATAGCACACACATTGAACAGGGGATGAAAACCGTGCTGTTTTTTCTGAGCGCGCTCAGCGCCCTCCCTTTTGACCTATTTTTGGCCGCCCTCCTTGGCATTGTGCTGGCCCTGCTGGTGGGCATGACGGTGCACGAGTGGGCACACAACTATGTCGCCTACCTGATGGGTGACCCTGTACCAGCTCGCCAAGGCCGCCTGACGTTAAACCCACTGGTTCACATCTACTGGCCGGGCTTTATCATGGTGCTGCTCATCGGCTTTGGCATCCTCGGCACCGCCCCCATCTCGCCCTATCGGATGCGCAATCCGCGCTATGGTTATCTGGCCGCCGTGGCCGCTGGGCCAGTTTCTAACCTTGTGGTGGCCATCATCGCCTCACTGATTTACCGTGTCATCGGCATGAGCCTGCCGCATATCGGCCTTGCGCTGTATTTCATTGTCACCTTCAACGTGCTGCTGTTCCTCTTCAACCTGCTGCCGTTTGCCCCGCTCGATGGCTGGTCAATCGTGTATGCCCTGCTGCCCCCGCGTGAGGCAGAGTGGTGGGGTCGCAACCGCGCCAACTCGCAAAACCTGTTCTTTGCCCTCATCCTAATCAGCTTTGTGCTGCCGGGCTTCAGCGTGCTCAGTTGGTTGATTAGCGGGCCGATGAACTTTATCCTTAACCTGCTGTTATAGCGGGCCTTTTCTGCCGGTTTAGTGTGCCTGTGACATGCGAGCAAAATATCGATTGACGCAGGGCCTGCGCGCCCTCACCGCCTTTCGCCGCACCCCCGATGTGCAAACCGCCGCACGCTTTTTGAATCTGCCACAGCTGACTCTGTTTCGCAGCTTGCCGCGCATGGAACAGCTCCACGCGCTGAATGTGCTGCGAGACGCCCTCAGCATCCCGCTGCCGGTAGAGGACAGCCGCGCCGTGGATGACCTTGCCGTAGCGGCCCTGCTGCACGACTGCGGCAAGATACGCTATCCGGTGCGGGTGTGGCAAAAAACCCTGCCCGTCTTGGTCAAAAAAGCCTCGCCCACGCTGTTCTACCAACTGGCAGAGCGTGACCCTCAACACTGGGTATGGCGCGGTTTCGCGGTCAAGCAGCACCATCCGGCATGGGGAGCACAGCTGGCCGCACAAGCCGGCGGCATCAGCGAGCGTGCCCTGTGGCTGATTGAGCACCATCAAGACTCCGCCGCTCAATGGCAGGGGCACATCCACGCATCCCTGCTGCACGCATTACAGACCGCCGACGAAGCCAACTAAATGCGCTATAATGCCAAGTATCGTCAGCAGCATGGATGCTTCTGATGATACTGGCCTGCGCACCCGAAACCCCATTCACCCCCTATGGATAATCTCGTCATCGCCATCGACGTTGGCACACACAAAGTTTGCACCCTTGTCGCGCAGATTCGCCCCGATTCAACGTTTATCATCGGGGCTGGCATCGAGCCATCCCGCGGTATGAAAGCTGGCCTTGTCAGCGACCTAGAAGCCCTAACACGCTCGATTGCCGCCTCGGTCTATAAAGCCGAACAAGCCAGCGGCTACACCATCAAGCGCGCATTCGTCAGCCTCAGCGGCCAGCACATCGGCAGCGGCAACAACCGCGGCGCAGTCGGCCTCAACAGCCCGCGCGGCGTCAGCGCCGACGACATCGAACGCGCCATGCAGAATGCCCGTGCCGTTGCGCTCCCCCACAACCGCGAAATCCTGCACGTTATCCCCCGCCACTACATGCTGGACAGCACAAATCGCGTGCGCAGTCCGCTGGGGATGCATGGATTCCGCCTAGAGGTTGAGGCCAACATCATCACCGGCAGCACTCCCATCCTCAACAACCTAGAGCAAGCTGTCGAAGGCGCAGGGGTGGTGGTTGACCGATTCCTCGTCAGCTCGCTGGCCAGCGGTGATGCAGTGCTGACCGACGGTGAAAAAGAAGCTGGTGTGGTGCTGATGGACATCGGCGCAGGCACGACGGATATGGCGATTTTTGTGGAAGGCGCGGTCTGGCACACCCATGTCGTGCCCATCGCCGGTGACCTTGTCACCTCTGACATCACCCACTGGCTGCAAGTGCCGTTCGACCTTGCCGAAGCGGTCAAACTTCAGCGCGGCCACAGCGTGCCCAAACGAGTCAGCGAGCTAGAAACCTTCCTCGTCGAACCGTTTGGCGAAGGAATGCCCATCGAGACCAAACGGCGCGAATTGGCCGGTGTCATCGAAGCCCGCATCGAAGAAATCCTCGAAAAATGCCGCGACGAGATTAAACGCAGCGGCTACGACGGCCTGCTGCGCGCCGGGGCAGTCCTCACCGGCGGCACGGCTCTGCTGCCCGGCATCGACGAACTGGCCCGCTCGGTTCTGGGCGTCCCCATCCGCATCGCCAAGCCAGAACGCCTCACCGGCCTCGCCGAAATGCTGCGCTCTCCCGCCTACAGCACCAGCATCGGCCTGCTGCGCCTTGGCCTGCAAATGGACAGTGTTCAGGCCAGCGACGCTCCCAGTGCCCCGCCCTCCAACCGCTTTGGTCAGTGGATGCGCGACTTTATCCGCCGTCTGCTGCCCGAAGACGAAACCTAAACCCAACACCTCAGCAGACCCCCACTTTTTAGGGTTCAAATTTTATTAAACGTTAAAATTGGATGCTTGACAGTATCCCAGAGTTGTCGTATTCTACATTCAAGCGTTCAAACAAAATCAAATGGTTAAAAACAGACGTAATATTTAACCTGATGATAAAGCACTGAACGCTGGTGAGCGCACTATGATGTGTTCAGCCCCAAAACCGATAAATCGTTCCATCCATCCCCATCGACCAACCAACAACAGTTCAATTCCCCAAGGGAGACACACCATCATGCACGACTACACCATCGACATTCAGGCCAAAATCAAGCAAGAAGAAGCCCGCCGCGAGAATGACCGCCGCTTCCTGATCCGCGAAATCGAAGCCGCCAAGCGCGCCAATCTGGACAAACAGAACAAGTCCGTCCAACCCCCGCAGCGTCAGCCGGATTACGACGCGCACAACTAAACACGATATCTCCTCCTGAACCAGACACACCCGCGACAGCCACGCGGGTGTGTCTGATTTAGAAGCCCATGCTAAAATAATGTTCAATGGTTGAGATGTGTTATAATTCGCCGTATTAACGTCAGGTTCATCAAGAAAGCCCTTACCATGATCGATGAAACTCAGGCAAAACCATTTACCCCGGCCCCGGAAATGGTCATCACCGACCTAGAGACCCTCAAAGTCCTTGCCGACCCGTTACGCCTGAGCATCCTCGAATACTTAATGCGCCCCAGCACCGTCAAACGCATCGCCAGCAAAATCAACAAGCCGGCAACCAAGCTCTACTATCACTTCAACCTGCTGGAAAAACACGGCCTAATTGTGCTGGTTGATACCCGCATCGTCTCCGGCATCATCGAAAAGCACTATCAGGCCGCCGCCAAAATCTATCGCGTGGCCAAAAACCTGCTGGCCCCCGGCTCTACCGAGTTTGACGAAGGCCTAGAACTCACCCTCAACGGCCTGCTGCAATCCACCAAGCAAGAAATCCTCGACAACATCCACGACCAAACCATCGACATGGGTGAGGACGCCCCATGGCACCGCCGGATGACCATCAGCAATTGGCGTTTTTCGCTCACGGCACAGCAGTTTGCCACCTTCCGCGATCAATTCCACGCCCTGCTCGAAAGCACCTCTCGCCTGACCGAACAAAACGATGCCACCGAAAACCCACAAGCCTCGGTCATGAAGATGCTGTATGTCACCTACCCGATCCAGCGGGCAGAGAGCGAAGACGCCGGTGATACCGCTTCGCTGTCAGAGAATGGCAACGGTCATCACTAGGCCACCCGTGACCGCACCAACCCCCGACACCACACCCTTATCGACACGCAGAACCACCCGCCTTCGGCATCCCCTGCACCTACTCGGCGCATTGATCAAAGCCCTGATGCTGGTTGGGTGCAACCTCACCTCCCTGCCTGTGCCCACCCCACACGCCGCATCACCCACCGCCACCCCGCCCCTCCCCTCCAATGGGTGGGAAATGGTGGCTGATGGCCTTGAACGCCGCATTGTCACCCCCGACGGCCTCGGCCCACTGGCCCAGCTCATCATCCACCGCATCGACCCCACGCTCATCCGCTTCAAAGCCCATGCCGCGGGACAGCCGCTGCGCCTTGCCGATTGGCAGGCCAACCTGCCGGGCGCGCTTGGCTTTGTCAACGCCAATTTCTTCGATGTCAACAACGTCCCGATCGGACTGGTGGTCTCTGACGGCGCGGCCAGCGGTATCACCCTCGTCAATCGCGGCGGGATGTTCTCTGTTGTCGATGGACAGCCCCGCGTGCGCTCACTGATTCATCACCCCTATAGTGGCGAGGCGCTCGAACAGGCCGTACAGGCCTTTCCGATGCTGGTGATAGACCGCCAGCCGGTCTACCAAGAAACGCGCTTCGACCGCACCAGCAGAAGAACAGCCGTAGCACAAGACTCGCAAGGTCGCATTCTGCTCATCAGCACCCCACTGCTCGGCCTAACCCTAAATCAGCTGGCAGAATTCCTAAGCACCGCTGCCGACCTCGACATCATCAATGCGCTTAACCTTGATGGCGGCGGGTCTACCCTGCTGGCGGCACCCACCGGCTATAACCTGCCATCATTCGACCCTGTGCCGGTGGTGCTGGCGTTCTATCCACGATAAGCCCATTGCCAAACGACAACACCCCACAAGGCTTTTGTGGGGTGTTTGTATGTGGGCGCTGAGGGGCTCGAACCCCCGACCTTACGGATGTGAACCGTACGCTCTGACCAGCTGAGCTAAGCGCCCGAACTAGTCATTAGTGTACTCGCACACCGGTCAGCGGTCAAGGGTCAACCCGCTCTACCCATCGGTGATTTCACTGCACATCATCCGATACCCTTCTGTGCTGCCCAGATACAGCGCCCACTCGTCCAAACTCAGGTTGCGCCCAACCATCCGGCAAAGATTATACATAGCCCATTCCGGCGAAAAATCCCACAAGCTGATCACCGGCCCACTGCCAACACTGACCAAATTGGAATCAGCCGTAAACGCAAGGTCATAGGCATAAAAATGTGCCCTCACCGGCTGACCAATCGGCAGGCCGCGCACCATGTCCCACAACCACAGGCGGTTAAACCCATCCAACACCGCCAGTACCCGCCCGTCTGGACGGAAAGCAAGGTTATAAATCTGCCCCTCTGCCCCGCTCAACGGCGGCAGCACATAAGCCCCGCTGGCCACATCCATCACCAATACCGCGTTACTGCTCGACGAAATCGCCAACAGCGTCCCATCGGGACTAAAGCGCAGCCCCACCTGAAGCGCTGTCCCTGCATCATATGCGGCACGCATCACCAATTCCTGCCCATCATAATCATACAGCACCACCACGCCCGAAGCGCTCACCACTGCCGCGTGCTTTCCGTCGTCGCTAAAGGTCATATTAAGGATTTCTTCCGTCACATCACGGCCAAAAGCCCCAACGCGCAGCGGCTGACCCAGCATCTGTGCCTGCACCAAGTCCCACAGCATCACCCCATCACGCGGGTTATATACCAGCGCGTGTACCCCATCAGGATGCACAGTGAGCATGTAGGCCTGCACCTCCCCAAGCACCGAGGACGAGATGATTTCACCGCTCACCGCATCCCACACCGACAAGCTGCCATTCCCCCCATCCAGCGCATACAGGCGCGCGTGGTCAGGCGTCAGATAGACCTGCGACAAATACGGGCCTTCGATGCTCACATCAATCAGCGGGCCAACCTGTTGGCCAGTAGTGATGTCGTACTGGCGCAAGCTGTTATTCTCCACAGACACCGCAAGGCGTTCCCCCGCCAGCGACATCGCGATGGCAGGGCTGGTCTGGTTCTCCAACACGATTTGCAGCTTCGGCGGCGCATCCAAATCCCACAACACCAGTGCCCCGCGCGAATCACCGGTCAACAAAATGCTGCCCTCAGGGGCAAATACCGCCGAAAGCACCTGCCCCTCATGATAGTTGACCGACCACATCTGACGCTGGCCGCTGAGGGAATACATGCGCAGTGCGCCATTAAACTCGGTCGCCAAGACATAATCCCTCGCAGGGTGCAGATAAACCTGCGCCAGCGTCACCGGCACAAACGTCAAATCAGACAGCTCTCCGGTCTGGCGGTCAAGCAGGCCAAGCGCATTGATCAGCCCATCCTGCCACGCCCCCATAAACAAGAAATGCTGTTCATCATAAAACGCCGCATACAACACCCGCTGAAGGTCAAACGATTGCCCCTCTATGACCGAGATTTGCCCCGTGCTCAGGTCGATGAAATTGGGTTGATCGGCCTGAAAATTGACGATAATCTGTGTGCCGTCACCATTCAACTCCACGGTCAGAGGCACAGCTGCAAAGTCCACATCCGCCATCACCCTACCCGTCTGGGTGTTATAGGTGCGCATGGCATAAGAAGACTCCCCCCGCACCAATAAGCTGGCAGCCCTGCGCCTATCCCCGCTGAACACGGTGTAATAAGGCACTCCCGCCGTAAAATCATAAGACGACACCACCTCGCGCTGATAGCTGCCCGCCTGCATGTCGATGGTAATGCGCTCCAGCGCCGAAATCGTCCCCAACAGCAGAGTCGTCTCATCCAAAAACGTCACCCCCGTGCCTACCCCGGCCGGCGGGTCAGCCGCAATACTGAAAATCAGTGCCCCACTGGCATAGTCAAACACCGCCAGCGCGGTATCACGCGCATAAACCACCGCTAACATCCGATCGTCTGGGCTAAGCGCCACACTAATCACCGCCGCATCATCGGGGTGATAAAGCGTGCCGCTTAGCCCGTTGGCGCTGGTCATCAAGGTTAATAAAGCACTCTCTGCCTCAAAAACTGGCGCCGTCTGATAAGCCGCAACACCCAGCAACATCCCCTGTGCAGTGCGATTGCCAATCAGCCCAAGGGCCTGCGCAGCCAGCTCGCGCGCTTTGGCAATTTGCGCCTCACGGTCAGCACGATCGCGCTCAAAGATGGCCGTGCCGGCAGCATTTTCGGCCAGTACCGCGTTGGCATCCGCCGTAGCAGCATTGTTATCGGCCCGCTCAGCCTGCTCAATCGCTTCACTGCGCTGACGCAGTGCATAAGCCGTCAGTAGGCCGGCAATCACCAAAAACACCGCCAAGCTGGCAATCAGCATCCGTGCCCGATTGAGTGCGCGCACTTTCAAGGCCAATTCGCGCGCCTGCTGCTCCAGCACTGCCGCCTGCTCCGCTTTGCGCTGCGCTTCTGATGCCCCGATATAAACTGTATGCAGTTCGGTCGGCAGTGGGTCTTTATCACGGTTGTATTCCAGCCACCCCACCGCCTGATCAAGGTCAACCCCGCGTAGCAGCAGGCTGACATCACGCCCACCGCGTTCCCACTCCAACGCGCGGGTTAGTAGTCGGGTGTGGGCGCGGGCATGTGCAAGATCGGTCTGAAGTGCGGCCAGCAGTTTGGATGCCCCCTCAGTGAAGTCTTCCTCCCGATAGAACGCCCAATTAATCTTGCTGACCACCCGCCAGTTCTCACGGGCCAATTCAAGCAGCTGACGTTCCCCCAGCAAGTCAATAACCGCAGCGTCAAGCTCACGAGCGGCCAATTCGGCCAGCGCCGCCTCACTATCAATCGTGCCATAAACCACCGGCACAATCCGCTTGTTCAGCTGGCGGGCATAGGCCATCTCAAGGTGACAAACGGGTGATGCCAACCAGTCATGACTCAACAGTATCAGCACTGTCTCGGCATGTTCGATGCCCTGTTCAATCTCGGCCCACCAATCGGCAGACAGCGGGATACCCTCCCAATCCACCCATGTATCACTCTCGCTGCGGGCCAACGCCGCCACCAACTGCTGGCAAACCGCCTGATTGCGCCGCGAATAGGAAACAAAAATATCCTTATCCATCGTCCACCTTGCCCTCAGAGTCCACCACCATCCAGACTATAGCGCTAAGCCTCAAAATTTGCTTATTTAGAAAATAAGTTCTATAATACAAACAGCATACCCCACACGCTGGAGGGCAACGCCCCATGAGCGCGGCTTATTTTGCCAAGATGATCGAAGTCACCCTGTGGGCAGACAATGAACTGTTTGCCCGTGTCGAGCAGATGACTCCCCAGCAGCTGCATCACAATTTCAGTTATTCGATGGGCACGCTGATGATGCAAACCGCGCATCTGGTAGAGGTGCAGTACTGGTGGTTTCACTTCCTCAACAGTGGCGAATACATCTATTTTGACCCACGCGACATCCAAACCATGCAAGACCTGCGCCCCTATATCGACGAAGGACACCAACTGCTGCGCAGTTATGCCGCCCGCCTCACCGACGCAGAACTGGCCCGGATGGTTAAGCCCAAGTTTTGGACGCCAGATACCGCCCCATGGCCGGTGTGGGAGGCCATCCACCAAGTGGTCAACCACAGCACCGACCACCGTGCACAGGCATTGGCGTTTCTGCATCAGCTCGGCGGCCAAACCTTTCAACAGGATTACCTGTTTTATGAACGCCCAGAATTGATGGAAGAATAGCACCCCTCTAACTTTGACCCATCGCGGAGTTTGAATCTTCAAACCTTCTGCCGAAAAGCTGGCTTGGCGGCCGGCTTTTTGGGCATTCCCCCAACCGTACCACTTGCCGACCGGTGGGATTACCGCTACACTGTGCGGTAAGTTTGCCGTCTCTTGGATTTGGGATAGTGTGGGATATAACATTCTCCACCGTGCACCACAGCGGCAAGCCTAAAATCGACCATATTGGGGAATGTTTGGCCCACACAGCTTCACGTATCACCACACCAAGCGACGGAAAGGGCGGGAAATGATGGATTACAGCGACTCTCTGCGAGAAGGTTTTGCACAAATCAAAGTCGTCGGCGTTGGCGGGGGCGGTGGCAATGCCGTCAACCGTATGATTCAAGAGGGCCTAGCCGGCGTCGATTTCATCACGGTCAATACCGACAATCAGGCCTTGAACAACTCTAAAGCCAAGGTGCGCGTGCGCATCGGCGACAAGACCACCCGCGGCCTCGGCGCAGGTGGAATGCCCGAGGTTGGGCGCAAAGCCGCCGAAGAAAGCTCGGAAGAGCTGTACGAAGTGCTGCGCGGCGCGGACATGGTCTTTATCGCTGCCGGCATGGGCGGCGGCACCGGCACTGGCGCAGCGCCAGTGGTGGCACAGATTGCCAAAGAACTTGGCGCACTGACCATCGGCGTGGTTACCCGCCCGTTCACCTTTGAGGGCAGCAAGCGCACTGTTCATGCCGAAGCCGGCATCGAAGCGCTGAAAAGTCAGGTCGATACCCTGATCGTCATCCCCAATGACCGCCTGCTCAACATCGCCCACAAAAACGCCACCCTTCAGCAGGCCTTTGTGCTGGCCGATGACGTGCTGCGTCAGGGCATTCAAGGCATCTCGGAGCTGATTACCGTACCGGCGCTGATTAACCTCGACTTCGCCGACGTGCGCACCATCATGAGCGAAGGCGGCGCCGCCTTGATGGCCGTTGGCCGCAGCAGCGGTGACGACCGCGCCATTAACGCCGCGCGTCAGGCCATCCATAACGGCCTGCTGGATGTCACCATCGACGGCGCGCGCGGCATCCTGTTCAACATCACCGGCGGCCCAAGCCTGAGTTTGCAAGAGGTCAACGAGGCAGCGCAAATCGTCCGCGAGAGCGCCCACCCTGATGTGCACCTGATTTTTGGTGCGCAAATCGACGACAACATGGGCGACGAAGTACGCATCACGGTCATCGCCACCGGCTTCGAGCAAGGCCGCGCCCGCAAACCGGGCGAGGGGTTCGGCGCGCAATCTTTTAACAGCGGGGCGCAAAGTGGGTATCGCAGCAGCGCCCCTGCATCGCCCCCGTCGAATACCGCCTACACCCAGCGCCCACCCACCCCACCACAGGCCGTCCCGGTCACGCAGCAGCCCGCGCCGCCGCGTCAGGCAGCCCCACCGCCGCCTGCCCCGACTCCTGCGCCGCCACAGCGCCCGCTTCAGCCGGTTGAGCCGCGCCAAGAACCCGAAAACACCGACATCCCGGCCTTTTTGCGCCGCAACAAGCGCTCGCAGAACGACTAGACGAACACGCGGGCAAGGCAGCACTGTCTTTCTTACCCTCTGCCCACGTCACCTTTCTCTACCACAGCATCACGACAGGGCGCACCCGCGCCCTGTTTTTATGAGACACCCTTTTGAAACAACGCACCCCACCGGAGGAGGCTCTCATGCGCGCCCGTGGATTCCTGACGTTTATCATCCTCAACATCTTGATTACCGCCGGAGTGTCCTATCTGGTCATCAGCCAGCTTGGATCGCCGCTTGCGCCGTCAGACCAAACTCGCCAATTTGCCACCGTACAAATCATCATCACCGCCACCCCAGACCCTTTCGCCACCGTCCCCGTGCGCATCATCACCGCCACCCCATTGCCCGGGCAAATTGCCGCCCTACCCCCCGGCGTACTCGACACCCCATCGGCAGCGGACATCGCCGCGGGCACTGCCGCAGTGGAACTGCAAGTCACTGCCGCCCCCACCCAAGACCCTTCGCTGTCTAGCGACCCAGAATTGGCCGCAACCGCCGCCGCCCTGCCCGCCAACTGCCAGCTTCACCGCCTTGCCTCGGGCGAAAGTCCGGGCCTGCTGGCCCAGATTTATGGCGTCAGCATGTTCGACATCCTCGATGCCAACGGCCTGACCGAGGACGACGCGCGATTTTTGCAAATCGGGCAGGTGCTGGTTATCCCGCTCAACGGATGCCCTCTGATTGACCAGCCCATCGACCTCAATGCCACCAGCAGTGACGCTACCCCCACCAGCGCCGACGGCACACCGACCGGCCCGACCCTCACCCCCACCCCCTCCCTGACGCCGACCGTCACCCTTGCGCCCACCGCCGCCAATGCACAGGTCGAGATACAAGAGATTGTCGGGGCAGGAGACATCACCACCGAGGCGGTGATTTTGTATAATAGGGGCGCGACGGTAGACCTGACCGGATGGACACTGCGCGACCTCGACGGCAACGTCTACACCTTCCCCGAAGGCCGCCTGTTCAACGACAGCATTATCGAAGTGCGCACTCAGGTTGGGCAGAACACACCAGTTCTAAAGTTCTGGGGGCTTACCCGACCGGTCTGGGGAGACCTCGGCGATGTTGTCACCCTCACCGATGCCCGCGGCAGCATTCAAGCCACCCTGCGCATTACCAATCCCTAAAGCCCTGCCCGCCACACCGTTTTGCGACCGCACCCAAAGGATGAACGTATACCATGTCTGACTGGAAGACCATCATCGGCCTCGAAGTCCATGCCGAACTGCTGACCGAATCGAAGATGTTCAGCGCCTGCCCGGTAGTAGACAGCGTCGAAGCCGCCCCCAACAGCGCCGTCGATGCGCTGTCGCTGGGCCTGCCGGGCACCCTGCCGGTCGTCAATGCACAGGCCATCGACTATGGCATGATGGTCGGGCTTGCCCTCAACTGCCAGATCCCCCCCTTCAACCAGTTTGCGCGCAAAAGCTACTTCTATCCCGACCTGCCCAAAGGCTATCAAATCAGCCAATACGACCATCCACTGGCCGTTAACGGCTACGTCGATATTGAGCTGAGCGACGGCAGCAGCAAGCGCATCCGTGTGCGCCGCGCCCATCTCGAAGAAGATACCGGCAAGCTGACACATGTCGGCGGCGGGGCATCGCTGGTGGATTACAACCGGGCCGGCGTCCCCCTCCTCGAAATCGTGACTGAACCCGACATCTTCAGCAGTGAAGAGGCCGAGGCCTATGCACGCAAGCTGCGCGCCCTGCTGCAATATCTGGGCGTTAACCATGGGGATATGAGCAAAGGGGTGCTGCGCTTCGAGGCCAACGTCAGCGTGATGCACAAAGACGACACCGAATACCGCACCCGTCGCGAAATCAAGAACCTCAACAGCATCCGCAGCATGGTGCGCGCCATCGATGCCGAGGTGGCATGGCAAATCAAGCAGTACGAAAGCAGCGGTACAGTGAAACCCGCCACGCTTGGTTGGGATGAGGCCAAAAACCAGATTGTGGTTCAGCGCTACAAAGAACGCGCCGACGAATACCGCTACTTTCCAGAGCCAGACCTGCCCATCATTGAGGTTAGCACCGAATGGGTGGAGCGCGTGCGCGCCAGCCTGCCCGAGCTGCCGGATGCCAAACAAGCCCGCTATGCAGACTATGGCATCACCCCCTACGAGGCGCGCCGCCTGACCGAAGACCGCGCCATCTCGGACTACTTTGAAGGGGTGATTGCCGCCGGCGCACCAGCCAAACAAGCCGCCAACTGGATGCTGGGCGCACTCTTCCGCCAGATGAATGAGGCCGGCACGGCCTATGACCAAATCAACAGCATCAGCATCCCGCCAGCCAACCTCGCAGGGCTGATTGAACTTGTTCAGCAGGCCACCATCAACAACAACACGGCCAACAGTGTGCTGGTCAAGATGTGGGAAACCGGCAAAGACGCCCCCACATTGGTCAAAGAACTCGGCCTAGAACAGGTCAGCGATACCGAGGCCATTCGCGCTGCTGTGCGCGACGTGCTCGAAAAATCGGCCCAGATGGTCAGCGATTACCTCGGGGGCAAGGATAAGCTGTTTCAGGCCCTGTTTGGCCAATGCATGAAGGCAATGCAGGGCAAGGGCAATCCGCAGGCCATTCAGTCGGTTCTGAAAGAAGAGCTGGACGCCCGCCGCGCCTAACAACCAACATCCCCAGTAACTGGGTATCCGCCCCCACCCGCGCAACGAACACCGCTGCGCGGGCGTATTTTTGTTGTATAACCTGCTCAACCCCCATTCATTACAGGAGCATCTGCACATGAACCGCGATATGATCGTCACCACCACCAACAGCATCGAAGGCCACCGCATCACCCGCTATCTCGGCATCGTGACCGGCGAGACCATCTTTGGCGCTAACATGTTCCGCGACATCGCCGCCTCATTCCGCGACATCGTCGGTGGGCGGTCTAAGGCCTACGAGGAAACCCTGCAAGAGGCCCGTGAAAACGCCCTGCGCGAAATGATGGAACAAGCACGCGCCATGGGCGCTAATGCTGTCATCGGGGTTGACCTCGATTACGAAACGGTCGGTCAGAGCGGCTCGATGCTGAAGGTCAACGCCAGCGGCACGGCGGTCATCATCGACTAAGCAACAAGCACGCCGCACTTGCCGCTTGACCGCCGGCATGAACCTGCTAAAATACCGGCCATAAACGCCTGATCCAAAGGGCGTGCTTGCAACAAACTTTGTTCTGGCGGGTTGCCGTCAACATACTGGGACTCGGCCTTGCGCGGCGGGACGCATCGAACCGTGTCAGGGTCGGAAGGCAGCAGCACTAAGGTGATTACCGGGTGCCGCAAGACCACCGAGTCTCAGTACGTTGGCGGCAGCTCTTTTGATTCCCCAAACCCCACAGCAACAGATTCTCGTCCTGAGGGTTGAGTCAAAGGGGATGTGTGGTAAAACTGCACACAATCCCTGCATTGGCATCCCAACAGGAGCAAAACCCCATGCAAACCGGCCTGTACTACGAAGATTATGAAATCGGGCGCAAGATGGTGACACGTGCACGCACCATCACCGAAACCGACATCGTGCAGTTTGGCGCGCTCACCGGCGACTTTAACCCGATGCACTTCGACGCCGAATATATGAAGACCCACCTGATGGGCGAGCGCATCGCCCACGGGATGCTCACCCTGAGCTACGCGGTCGGTCAGGCTTATCAGCTTGGCTTCATGGAAAAAACGATTTTGGCATTTCGCGGCCTCGAGATGAAATTTAGCCAACCGGTCAAAATCGGCGACACCCTGCACGTCGAACTGACGGTCAAAGAGATGTCGCCCGCTCCGCGCCTCGGCGGCGGCCTAGTCACGCTGGACGTGAAAATCATCAATCAAGCCAATAAAACGGTACAAAGCGGCACATGGACGGTGATTGTAGCCAGCAAGCCCACCCCCGCCGCAGAAAGCTAACCGCCATGAGCATGAACCGTCAGCGAGTCGTCCTGATTACCGGCGCAAACGGTGAGGTCGGCCACGGCCTGATTAAAACCCTGCGCCAGCGCGCAGACTGCCCGGGCATCGTGGTGCTCGACCTGCGCTCAATTGATGCCGAAATCCTGCCGCTGGTTGATTCGGCCATCGTCGGCGACATCCTCAACGAGGAGCTGCTCGATAACCTCTCCAGCGAATATGAAATTGAGGCCATCTATCACCTTGCCGCGCTGCTCAGCACCCACAGCGAATTTCGGCCCGAGGTGGCCCACCGCGTCAACGTGCGCGGCACGCTCAACCTGCTGAAAGTGGCGATGGAACAGGCTCAGTTTCGCAGCGAGCCAGTCAAGTTTATCTTCCCATCCTCGGTGGCAGTTTTCGGGATGCCAAGCCTTGCGGTCAAAAACAGCATTCCACCAGTCAAAGAGGACGAATACCTCAACCCCATCACCATGTACGGCGTCAACAAGCTGTACTGTGAGCATCTAGGCCGCTATTACACCCATCACTACCGCCAATTGGCCAGCAACTGGGCGCCCAGCGGCGTCGATTTTCGTGGGGTGCGCTTCCCCGGCCTGATTAGCGCAACCACCATGCCCAGCGGCGGCACAAGCGACTATGCGCCAGAGATGATCCACGCTGCCGCTCAGCATCAGCCCTACGCCAGCTTCGTCCGCGCGGATACCACCATGCCGTTTATGGCCATGCCTGACGGAATCCGCGCGCTGATCGAGTTGGCCCGCGCCCCGCGCGAGGCCCTAACCCGCAGCGTATACAACCTGACTGCTTTCAGCCTAAGCGCTGAACAAGTGGCCGAACGAGTGCGGGCTGCCTTCCCCGATGCGGTCATCACCTACGAGCCGTCCGCAGGCCGCCAAAAGATTGTGGACAGCTGGCCCGCCGATATGGACGACTCGGCAGCGCGCGCCGATTGGGGCTGGCAGCCGCAATACGACGCCGACAAAGCATTCAACGAATATCTGGTGCCGACCATCCGCGCCAAGTATCGCAGCAGCATCATCTAGACCACGCAAAACCGCCGGCAGAGCTTGCCGGCGGTTTTGCGTTATTGGCCCACTAGCGACGGGCTAAACAATACGCCCATCCACCAGCGTCAGCACCCTGTCCATCTGACCGGCCAAGTCGGGGTCATGGGTCACCAACAGTACGGTTGTGCCCTCGGTCTGGCGGATTTCGCGCAGGGTTTCGAGCACCAACTTCCCCGACTCGGTATCGAGGTTGCCGGTTGGCTCATCCGCCAGAATCAACGGCGGGTTATTGGCCAAAGCGCGCGCAATCGCCACACGCTGCTGCTGCCCGCCCGACAGCTCAGACGGGCGGTGATGAATACGATCCCCAAGGCCAAGCCGTTCGAGCAGTTCCTTGGCGCGCTGCTGTGGCTTGAAGCGGCGCTTACGCGCAAACTGCACTGGCAGCATCACGTTCTCCAGCGCGGTCAAGGTGGGTATCAGATTGAAAAACTGGAAGATAAAGCCGATGTTTTCGTTGCGGATTTCCGTCAGGCGGGCCTCGCTCATACGGGTGACATCAACGCCGTTGATTTCGACACGCCCTGCAGTCGGTGCATCCAGCCCCCCCAGAATACCCAGCAGGGTGCTTTTGCCGCTGCCCGATGGCCCAACCAAACCGACCATCTCGCCTGCCATCACACTAAAATCCACCCCGCGCAGGGCCTGAATCCGCAGCTTGCCCAGCGGCAGCTCTTTGGTCACGCCCTCCACGCGAATCACCGGCACTTGTGTCATCATACGTCCCTGTTTTCCTCGGTTTTACCCATCATCACAGGCCTATATAGGCCCTAGCGCGTCGCCTCCGCGGTCTCGGCATACACCGGCGTCAGCCACGCGCGATACTTCTCCACACGTCCATACAGCACGTCATTCTGATAATCACGTACGCGCCGCGTAATCGCACCCAGTTTACCATCCCCAATCGGGCGATGTTCCACACGGGTGACCGCCGCGATTTGCACACCTGTGCCGCACAAGAACATCTCTTCGGCCAGATACACCTCGGTGCGGTCGATGTCGCGCTCCACCACCTCCACCCCAAGGTCATCACGCAGCAGCTGGATGATGGTGCGCCGCGTAATGCCCTCCAGCACGTTGCTGTTGACCGGCGGGGTGAGCACCACCCCATTGCGCACCACAAAGATATTGGCCGCGCTGGCCTCACTCACATGACCATCCTGATTGAGCACCAACGCCTCATCATAACCGCTCAACACCGCATCCGATTTAATCAGCGCGCTGTTGACATATGACCCCGAAATCTTGCCACGGGCAGGGATGGCATTATCATCCACCCGCCGCCACGCCGAAAAGTGCACATGCGCGCCGCCGTCGTTCTCGATGTACTTGGCAAACGGCATCGCCCAGATGCTCAACGCATCCGGCACGTCATGCAGGCGCACACCGATACCATTCAGGTCTTTATAGGCCAATGGGCGCACATAACAGTTCTCACGGTAGCCCTCGGCCCGCAGCAGCTCAATCAGATGCCCAGTCAGTTCTTGCGCTGTCCACGGCACCTTGATGCGCAGCAGGGCCGCCGATTGAATCAGGCGTGTAAAATGTTCTACGGGTCTAAAGATAAAAAGTTGCTCTTCTTCGGCATTCCAATAGGCACGAATGCCGCCAAATACCGACGTCCCATAATTGAGCGCATGGTTCATGATGCTAATATTGGCCTGCTCAATCGGCACGATTTGACCTTTGAAAAAAGCATAACGTGTGCCACTCATCGTAAAAACCCCTTATCCCTCTACCTCTTGCGGATGTGTGAGATAATAGGCCGCACTCACACCCCAGCCCATCAGATGCTGCCGATTGTACGGGCGCTTACAGCCTGCCGACAAGAACCAAAGCGCCGGCAATCGGCCAACCAATTCTGACCGCAGCAGTGGTTTTAGGGGTTGTGATGGGCCAGTCTGCCCCCTACAATCGCCTGCAAACCGTATTTCATCACCCACCACGGCCCAACCCATGACTGACCGTTATTTGATTATCGGCCTCGGCAATCCAGGCCAGACCTATGCTGCCACGCGCCACAACATCGGCTTTATGGTGGCCGATGAGCTGGCCCGCCGCCACGGCCTGAGCTTTGGTAAAACCGAAAAAAAAGCGCAAGTCGCTGACGGCCTGATTGACGGCAAGCGCGTCCTGCTGGCCAAACCCCAGACCTATATGAACGAGAGCGGCGCTTCGGTGCGCGCGCTGGTCGATTTTTATAAATTCGAGCTGCCGCGCCTGATTGTCATCTCGGATGACCTAGACATCCCATTGGGCACGCTGCGCTTGCGGATGGGGGGCGGTCACGGCGGACAAAACGGCATCCGCAGCATTATCAATCACCTTGGGACCTCAGATTTTGCCCGTGTGCGCTGCGGCATCGGCAGGCCGCCGGGCAGGATGAACCCCGCGGACTACGTGCTCAAGCCGTTTATGGGGGATGATCAAATCACCGCCCGCATCGTGGTTGAGCGGGCGGCAGACGCGGTGCAAACATGGCTGAAAGAGGGCATCGAGCTGGCGATGACCCGCCACAACGGCAGCGTAGAGGGCAAATAAACGGCACACCAGCGCCTTGCAAGCACGGTGTGCCCCCCACAGTCTTACAGAGTCACCATACGCTTGGCCACGCGCAGCTGCTTGGGGAACACGGTCAAGAAGTCAAGCAGGCTGTCAAATTTGTTGCCGCGCTCCTGCAAAAAGCGCCGCATCACGCTCACCGTGCCGGGCAAGATGTTCATCCCGCGCATCCGCTGTTCGATGAGCACAAACGCCCGATACTCGCGCTCGCTCACATAATCCTCTAGATACAGCGCCACCAGCGCAGTGGCAAACAGCTCGGTAAACTGCGCGCGCCACGTCGGGAAGGCGTTGCGGAATTGGTCATTGACCGGCAGTTCTTGCTGGGCAGCCTCGGCAAGGCGCTCTGGCGCGCTGTCCAGCAGGCGGTCAAGCAGCATACGCCCATACCCGCCCAGCGCACACTTATAGCTGTAAAACACCATCGACGGATCGTCATATTCCCACGGCGGGTTGTCGCCCCATGCCAGCGGTGGCGGCGCAACACACACCATGTCGTTATCAAACGACAGCAAAATCTCGCGCTCGCTGGGATATAACAGGTTGGGGACAAACACAAGGTTTTCCTTCACCGGCCCAAAGAATTTCTCGAGCAGCGGCTTAAAGGCCACCTTCTCGAACACGCGCTTGAGCTGGCGCTCGGCGGTCTCCCAAACCGCGCGCTCCTTGGTAAACCACACCCCCAGATGCGTGTGTTTGGCAAAGTCGCGCACATTGTGGGCAAAATTGGCAGGCGCCCAGCCCGGCATCGGGCGAGCTGGCTCATAACTCTCTGGCTGAAGGTAAAATGCAAGGCCAAACAGAGTCTCCAGCTTCGTCTTGGCGTTCAGCGCGGCCTGCACCTGCTGAACAGCAGCTTCGTCCTCGTGCGTGGAGAGCATCTTGCGCGTGGTTTTGGCGTGCGGGTGCGCCCCGTGTGGCCGGATGCGCTGGACATCCAGCGGATACTGGGTCGCAGCGATGATGGCGGCGATCATACGCACACGGTCATCCACGCGCACGGTCACGTCTGGGGCAGCGCTCGATTCGCTCATGGGGTCGCATTCCTCATAGATAGGTTCAAATGCGTGAGGTGTTCTAGAAAAAGTGATAGGACTACTAGCCCACCATTGTACCAAAGCACGCGCTTTTGTTGTACAAATGTTGTGAACTATTTATCGATTCGTGCCGAATAGACTCATCTGCGGCACATCCGGCAGCGCGGTCTGATACAGCCAGCTGTCCATCAATGGGCGCACCGTGTCGTCCCCACTAATCATGATGGCCAGTTCAATCAGGTCGGCGGTGCGGGCGCTGCCATAGGCATACCGCCGCGGCCACTCAGCCATCAGCTTAAAAAACGCCGTGTCCCCGATATGCAGCCGCAAGGCATGCAGCGCCCACCCCCCACGAATATACACGCTGCCGTTAAACAGACGGTCAGGCGGGGGATTTGCTGGCGCAGTCAGGCCGCCGGCAGTCAGCGCTGCGCCGCGCAGCTGCGCATAATACGAGCGCAGCTGCCGATCCATCTCGTCCTGCCCCTGCGTATGCCCCACCCACAGCAGCTGAGCATAGGTGGCAAACCCTTCGTTCAGCCAGATGTCGCGCCATGTCGCCGGCGAAACGCTGTTGCCAAACCACTGATGCGCCAGCTCGTGCGCAATCACCAGCTCGGCATACCCGCCCGAAAACAGCACATCCCGCCCAAATAACGACAGCGTCTGGTTTTCGAGCGCAAAGCCCAGCGACGCATTGGCCACCACCGCCCCATATTGATCGAACGGATAAGGGCCAAACAACGTCTCAAAGTAATCGAGCATGGCGGCTTGGGGCGCAAATACCTCGCTGGCACGCGCCGCAAGGCCAGAGGGGAAATAGTTGCGAATCGGCACGCCGCTGCCCGAAACATCGGTCTGCTCGGTAAAATCATGGATGTTGACCGATGCCAGATAAGTGGTCATCGGATGGGTCATCTCCCAATCAAAGGTTGCCGTCCGCTCCCCCAGCGTCACGCCGATCAAGCTGCCATTAGCTGCCACGGTATACCCCTGCGGCACGGTCACCCGAAAGCTAAAGGTTGCTTTGTCCAGCGGGTGATCGTTGCACGGAAACCAACGCCGCGCGCCGGCAGGCTCACTGGCGACGTATACCCCGTTGGGATAGGCAAACCACCCGCCGCCAAAATCATCCCCCACCACATTGTCACCCGGCACGCCGTCATACACCACCTCGACGACAAAATCCGCTTGCGCGCGCAGGGGCTGAGCCGGCGCAACCACCAACTCACCATCCAAGCGCACAAACAGCGCCGCTTCCCCATCCACCGTCACACTGCGCACAGTCATCCCGACAAAATCGAGGTTGAAGGCGCTTAAATCCTGCGTCGCCACCGCCTCGATGACCGTCACACCACTGAGTGTCGTCAAGTCATCGCTCACGGTGATGTCCAGCGCATAATGCTGCACATCATAACCACCGTTGCCCAACGTGGGATAAAAATCATCGCCGATGCCGGGTGAGCCGGCCTCTTGCGCCTGTAAAACGCTGAAGATGGATAAAAGCACCATCCAGCACAGCGCCGCCGTAATCCGTCCCATAGGGTCACATCCTCTTCACATACTTTGGGGTCAGGATGCCAACACTGTACTACGAAACAACTACAGCGGCGCGCACTCTAGCAAAAGCCTAATGCCAAGTTATCCCCCGCTGGCGGCGGGGTCTGCGGGCACTTCGACGGTCACCAAGCGTGTCAGCGAATGACTGCTGGTCACAGCACGTACCGCCACCACATTCACCCCTGCCGGCAGAGTCAGCACCGCCTCATAGACCGAGCCGCCCCCTACTGCGCCATCGACCGGCAGCAGCGGGATTTGCGCGGCACGCTGCCCGCGCTCGGCCTCTGCACCAACCGTATAGGCGTTCACCTGCCCAGCGGGTGCGCCACCGCCCAGCTGGGTGAGGCGTGCCGTCAGGCGCACTGTGCCGTCGGCAAGTACGGTCGCGCTGGCTTCAAGGCCCTGACGCAGCCCCGTCTCGAACACAGCCAGATGAACCACCGCCGCCTGTGTCCCGACATTAATCAGGCGCAGCGTATAATTGCCGGCGCTGGCGTCCAGCTTGGGCAGCACCGGCAGCGCCAAGCCACCCAGTTCATCGGCGTCAAAGCTGGCAATCAGTTGGCCGGCTGTGTCATACAGCTCTGCCCGAACCCCTTCCACCGGCGCAATAGCGATGCCGAGGTCGCCGCCACGCGCCACAACCGATTGATTGGCGCGACTACCGGGCGGGATGGTCAGCACATACTGTTGTGTGACCGGTGGTGCAGCCAGCCGGCGCAAGCTGCCTGCCGACTGCACAGCAAACACCGGCGCAGCTGGAGTCCACGGCGTATTGAGGCGGGGCAACACAAAGCTGTTAAACTGAGTGCGGCTGGTTTCATAGTCTTCTGCCCCGAACAACAGCCGCCAAATGTCCACGTCAGCAGCGTGCCCTATACGCGGTGGAGTGGCCGTCTCTGTGCCCAGCGCAACCGCGCTCAAGGCGGGCACTACCCCATCGCCCGATGGCCCGCAAGACCATATCTCTGAGCCGCCCATCGCATTCAGTTGAGCGCCGTGTGTCTCGGTCACGCGCTGATTAAAGGCCTGTAGGTATTCTGGCGTGAAGTGCCATGCCCCATCAAACACGCGCGAAAACACGTTGAGCACCGCCGCAATCGACGCGCACGGTGAGCCGCTGTTGGGCGTGCCCAGCATCACCACCCGCAGCACCGTCGGGCGGCCCACGTCATTTAGCGCGTCATAGGTGTGCAGATATTCACGGGCAATCAGCCCCCCCATCGAATGGGCCACAATGTCTACATGCTGCACATCGAACTGCTCTTGCTGGGCAGCGATATAGTCCTTCAAGCGTTCGGCATTCCATGCCGCATCATAAAACGGGCGGCTGCCCCCCGTAGACAGCGTATTGACCGGCAGACCCTGCCACACCGGGTTAACCGACGTCAAAAACCCCAGATAATCTGCCCACATCGCCTCGGTGCTGTTCCAGCCATGCACCAGCACCACCGGGCGCGGGCGCACAGTCAAGATGCGCGTCACACTGTCCACATCCGTGCCAGTGGCATCAACAAGGCGCACAACCAGTGTCCGTGCACCGATTGGCATTCCCGCCGCTTCTGCCCCAATCGTCTCACGGGTTGACCAAGCCGCATTCAGCGAGTCCCATACCGCGCTCACCGTCTCTTCGGTCACCGCACCCGGGTTGATTTCGAGGTCAACCAGCACCTCGGCCAGCACCTGATCCTCGATAATCAGGCGCAAGGGCTGATTAATCGGGGTATCGCTGGCAATCACAACCTGAAATGTGACGCGGTTTCCATCATAGGTATACAGGCGTTCAAAAGCCTCGGCGGGCAGTTCCACCAGTGAACCACTGGGCAAATCCGGCTGTAACAGCGTCACCTGCCGCAGATGTACCCCCGTGCGCACCTCGGTCGGCACAGGGGTCGGGGTGTCAGTAACCAACGGGAGCGGCGTTGCGGTGGGGGCTGGCGGCGGGCCAGCAGGTCGATTGATCAGAAAAAATGCTGCAAACAACACAGCCAAAAAACCGGCTGCAATCACAAAACGTCTCATATAAACCATCCCTCTTAACATGCAAAAAAGCAAAGCATAGAGGAGCACGGGCGGTATCACCCTTCGCAGTGTTGCCCCGTGCGAAGGGTGACAAATACGCCCCCTCACAGTACACTGTTGTTAAGATGTTACAACAACTCAACATCAGTGTGCGATAAGCTTATCACCTAAAACAGTGCAATCACGGTTCGAAGCCGACGAATCGTCTCGTCGCGGCCCAGCACCTCCATCGTTTCAAAGGTGGGCGGGCTAACCGTCTGCCCAGTGATGGCCACTCGCAGCACCCCAAACATCTGTGAGTTATTCAACCCCAGTTCTGGCCCTAGGGCGCTAAAAGCGGCGTGCAGGCTGTCAAAATTAAAGTCCTCAATGCCTTCAATCAAGGCCAAAGAGGCTTCTAGCGCGCGTTTGGTGCTGGCGGCATCCATCTTTTTCTGGATCACCTGCTCCGGCGTCGGCGGCTTGAATTCGGGGTGGAAGAAAAAGCCGGCCATCGCCACCACGTCATTGAGGGTGCGGATGCGCGTTTGCACAATTGGCGCGATTCGGAGCAGCTTGTCATCGTCCACGGTGAGGCCGGCTTCTTCCAATGGGCGCTTTAGGCGGGCGGCCAGCTGAGCGGGCGTCAGCTGCTCGCGGATATACACCCCGTTCAGCCACTCCAACTTTTCGACAGGCAAGGCACTGTTTGCTGGGCTGATGCGCGAGAAATCGCTAAAGCGCTCAATCGCTTCGGCCACGCTGAACACCTCGCGCTCATCCCCAAATGACCACCCCACCCCAATCAAGAAGTTAGCCAGCGCCTCGGGCAGATAACCACCGGTGATATAGTCGTGCACCATCACCGGAATGATGTTGCCTTTGGCATCCCGCGGGGGGTTACGCTTGCTCATCTTGCCCTTGCCATTGGGGTTGAGCATCACCGGCAGGTGGGCATACTGCGGCATCTCCCAGCCAAAGGCACGCCACAGCGTAATATGGATGGGGGCAGATGGAAGCCACTCAATCGCCCGCGTGACATGGCTGATTTTCATCAGATAATCGTCCACCACCACCGCCAGATGGTAGGTCGGGAAACCATCGGCTTTCAGCAGCACCGCATCCTGCACGTCCTTGTTCTCGAAAGTGACTTCGCCGCGCACAAGGTCATTGAAAGTGGTCTGACCATCCAGCGGCATCTTCAGCCGAATCACCGGCTTACGCCCCTCAGCTTCACATTCAGCGGCCAGTGCAGCGCGCTCCTCTGTCGAGGCAAAGCGACAGCGCCGGTCATAGCCGGGCGGCAGACCAGCGGCCTGTTTCTGCTGATTGACGCTGGCAAGGCGCTCCGAAGAGCAGTAGCACTCATAGGCATGGTCATGATCGACCAACCACTTGGCCCAGCGCTGATAATGCTCAAGGCGCTGGCTCTGAACATATGGACCATATGCCCCACCAACTTCTGGGCCTTCATCCCAGTCCATCCCCACCCAACGCAGTGCTTCCATCAAAGATTGCAGGGCATTGGGGTCAAAGCGCTTCTGGTCGGTATCTTCGATGCGCAGGATGAATTGTCCGCCGTGATGACGGGCAAACAACCATGCCCAGAGCGCCGTGCGCAGGCCGCCAATATGCAGCGAGCCGGTTGGGCTAGGGGCAAAACGGGTTCTAACAGGTGAAGCGGTCATGGCGTCTCCTTGGGTTATGACGTAAAACGACGCGGGCAGTTCCCCCGCGCCGTCGTTTTTCCGCTGGCGATATTGTACGGCAGTTTGGTCACTGCCTGAAGAGGAGGTTTAGTGCTTGCGCCGCATCATCACGCTCTGAGCAAGGCCGATACCAGCCAGCAGCGACAGCAGCGATGTGCCGCCCGAACTCACAAAAGGCAAAGTCAGGCCAGTGACTGGCAGCAGGCCCAGATTCATCCCCAACGACACAAACGTCTGAAAGAAGATGATGGACGCCACCCCATAACAGATAAACATCCCCAGCGCATCGGCAGCTAATCGGGCGCCGCGCAAAATGCGCATCACCACCAACCCAATTAACCCCATCACGCTCATCCCGCCCACCATACCAAACTCTTCGCTGATGACGCTGAAGATGAAATCGGTGTGGCGTACGCGCAAAAAGCGCAGGCGGTTTTGCCCGCTGGGGGCGGCATATCCTTTGCCCAATACCCCCCCACTACCAATGCTAATCAGCGCTTGGCGGATATTAAAGTAGGCCTGCGGGTCACTTTCGGGGTTCAAAAACGTGTCGATGCGCGAACGCTGATACGGCCGCATCTGCGAATAGACGACCGGGGCGGCAATCACCAATATCACCACAAAGGTGATGATGTGTTTGATTTTGAGGCCAGCGGCCCACACCAGTGTAAACCAGATGACCCCAAACACAATCGTCGTACCCAGATTGGGCTGGATAAACACCAGCCCCGCCGGTATCGATAGGTGCAGCAGCGACCCTGCAATCACCCGCAAGTCGCCGATGCGCTGATAACGCGAGGCCAAATAATGCCCCAGCGTGATGATGATAATGATTTTGCCGATTTCGGAGGGTTGGATACGGATGCCAAGGTTAATCCAGCGCTGCGCGCCGGCATCCCCCTCCACGCCCAAAAAGCGCACCAACAGCAGCAAAAACACCATCAACAGATACAGCCACAGATGCATCCCCCCCAGCAGCTTATAATCAAACAGTGCGAGGGCAAACATCAACACAATGCCGATGATGGCATAGGTCACTTGGTCAGAGACGCGCGTTTGAAGCTCAGGGTCGATGGCGTTATAGGTGGCACTGTTAATCATCAACAGGCCAAACACGATTAATATCGCGACGGTGAAGAACAATACCCAGTCGAAATTGCGCCATAAATTGGCTTGAGGGCGCATAGCGAAGGCTTCCTATCCCGTTTGGTCGGAACGTCAACCCTACTGCTTCTCGCCCGGTTCTTCAAGGTCAGAATCTTCGTCCAAATCGGCCTGTGGGGTGACAATGCTCTTGACGAACGGCACTTCGGCCACCAACCGATTGAGGCTTCCCCCTTCACTGGGGTGCAGCGCAATGTCAATCGAATCCTCGTTGACCTGCACATATTTAGAAATCACATCAAGGATTTCTTGCTTCATCGCCGCCATGATGTCGGGCGGCAGGTTGATGCGGTCATGCACCAGCACAAATTGGAGGCGGCGCTTGGCAGCCTGAGCGCTGTTCTCTTTGTCCACCGCCCGGCCAAATAAACGTTCCCAGAAGTTTGGCATCCCTAAAGCCCCTCCCCCTTGTGCCGGATGACGGCTTGGGCTTAACGCCCACCGCCAAACAGGCGTCCGATTTTCGACAGCAACCCCCCGCTTGATTCAAGCGGAGCAAACGGCACATTCTCGCCAGTCAGGCGGCGCACGATGTCGCGATAGGCCTGCCCACTGCGCGATTTGTCGTCCAACACCACCGGCTCGCCCCGATTAGAGGATGACACCACGTTCTCGTCATCGGGTATCAGGCCGATCAGCTTGATGCCGAGAATGTCCGTCACATCATCTGCCGACATCATCTCGCCCTTGCGCACGAGTTCTATTTTAACCCGATTCAAAATCAGCCGCGCTGGGCCTTTATTCTCAGCTTCAATCAAGCCAATCACCCGGTCAGCATCGCGCACCGCCGACACTTCGGGGTTGGTCACAATCAAGATGTCGTCCGAGGGGGCAAGCGCATTGCGAAACCCACGCTCGATGCCTGCTGGGCTGTCAATCAAGATAAAGTCGAAATCGCGGCGCAGCTCGTTGCACAGCTGCACCATATCCGCCGGGCTGACGGCGCTTTTATCGCGCGTCTGTGCTGCCGGTATCAGATACAGGTCGGGGAACTGTTTGTGCTTAATCATGGCCTGTTTCACCTTGGCACGCCCCTCAACCACATCCACAAGGTCATAGACGATGCGGTTTTCTAGGCCCATGACAATATCGAGGTTGCGCAGGCCGATGTCGGCGTCAATCATGACCACTTTTTTGCCCAAGCGAGCCAACCCCATGCCAAGGTTGGCGGTGCTGGTCGTTTTGCCCACACCGCCCTTGCCCGATGTAATCGTGACGACTCTGCCGGCCATAG
>DAOUCZ010000193.1:0-10926 GCA_034431675.1 Anaerolineae bacterium
GTATACCGCGCCCATCCCGCCGACGCCTAAAAGCTCTTTTAATTCATACTGGCCAAGGGTCTGCCCGACCAGACTTTCGTGTCCCATACGCTGTCCCAACTGGTGGTGCGTTCCTGATTACTTGTGAGTCAACTATAACCCAAGAGTCCTAACGTGCGCCACTTTCTGAGCCTGTCCCACCCAGTTTTTTGATGGGTGGGGCAGGTGTGGATGGTGGGGGTTATGGTGCGGGGATGAGGATGCGGGTCAAGCTGAGTCGTTCGACCATCCATCCCTGTACACCGTCACCAAGCTGTACCCGCCACCAGCGGAATCCACTGGAAAGCAGCGGGCCTTCGAGCAGGATGACTTCGGTATTCGGGCCGATTTGAGCGGTGGCATTTGCGCCGGCTTCGGGGCGCTCACGCAGGGCAAGCTGACGCCCATCTGGTGCTCCGGCGATAGCCACACAACCGACCTCTAGCCCGCTGCAACCCCGTCTCCCGCCTGTGGTACTGGCGGGGGTGGGGGGTGTTGTTGTGGTGCTTAGGCCTTGGATACTTAGACGATAATTGCCTCGGGTTTCACGCTGACGGCGTACCACCACCACCAGCGTGCCGCTTTCACGCACGCGGTAATCAGAGATTTGCGCATTGCGATTGCTGGCGCTGATGTTGTCTGCCTGTGCCAGTGTCTGGCCTGCTGAGTTGAATAGGCGCAGCGCGGGATCAAGGCCGCCGCCAGTGCTTTCGGCAAGGATGGTTAGGACATCCCCAGCGTTGGCCTCGATCCGATAAGCATTTAGCGGGTTGCCGATGCCCAATTGGCCATTTTGAGGCTGACTTGCAGTGAGTTCGGCCAGCAGTGAGATGTCGTAGCCGGTGATGCTGTCACTCGGCGCTTCGGTATTGGTGGGTGTGGCCGTGTGGGTTGTGGTGCTTGTGGGTGTGGCGGTCTGAGTGGGCGTGGCCGACGGTGTGCTGGTATGGGTTGGGGTATCGGTGGGTGTCGGGGTGTGCGTGGGCATCTCGGTCGGAGTCTCAGTGGGTGTCGGGGTATACGTGGGTGTCGTGGTGTGTGTAGGCGTCTCGGTCGGGGTCTCGGTAGGTGTCGGGGTATACGTGGGCGTTTCGGTCGGGGTTTCAGTGGGCGTCAGAGTATGGGTTGGGGTATCGGTCGGCGTGTTGGTGGGTATGGCCAGCGCGGTCTGTGTGAGATTTTGCGAGAAAATCGCTGCTACGGCGGTGATGGTCTGCGAGGCACGCTCTTCGTTTTCGTCTTCATTGTCGAGCAGTACCGCCACCAGCGCGATGATGGCCGCCAGTGCGACGATGCCGACGATGATGATGGGTAAGCGTGAAGTGGGCGTGGCCGTGGTGGATGTGGTTGGCCCGACGAAGGTGCGCCCGTCTGGGACGACGGGTGCGCCAGAACCGGGCGTACCGGTGCGAGCTGGCGTGCCGCTGCTGCCCGACGGGGTGGGCATGGGGGTAGGGCTACCGGGGAGGCGCGGCTTCTCGTGTTGGACATTGAAGACGAAGAAATTGGTGGCCTCGCCCTTGCTGCCTTCTATAGAGGCCTCGAAGGCCTGTGCGAAGTGCGTCATATTAGGGAAGCGGCGCTCAGGGTCTTTCGACATGGCGCGTGTGAGCACGATGTTGACTGCGGGCGGCAAGTCCGCACGTGTGATGGTGACTGGTGTCGGGTCTTCGTTGAAGTGCTTATACATCAATTGGGCGGCACTGTCGGCCTCGAAGGGCAGGCGTCCGCAGATGGTTTGGTAGATGGTGACACCCATGGCATATTGGTCGGCGGCTGGGGTGAGTTCTTTGCCCATCCACTGCTCTGGTGGCATATAGGAGGGGCTGCCCATAGCGATGCCTGTGCCGGTTAGGGCGGTGTTTGCCCCCATCAGCTTGGCGATGCCGAAATCGGATAGATAGGCGAGGCCGCGACGGTCAAACATGATGTTGGCGGGTTTGATGTCGCGGTGAAGCACACCCTCATGATGGGCGTAGTCGAGTGCACTGGCAATCTGATTGAGCATTTCGGCGACTTCGCCCAGTGATGGAGGGCGAATTTGCTTTTCGGCGCGCTGTTGAATACGCTGCGACAGCGACCCCCCGCGCAGCAGTGCCATCACTAGATAGCTGATGTCGCCCTGTGTGCCGTAATCGTAGATGCGGACGATATGCGGGTGCTCGAGGCGTGCGGCGGTGCGGGCCTCACGGATGAAGCGCTCTATATATCCCGGCTCGCTGGCAAGCGTCAGCGGCAGCACTTTTAGGGCCACCTCGCGCTGGAGTGCAGCGTGCCATGCGCGATAGACTGCCCCCATGCCCCCAACGCCCAACAACTCTTTTAACTCATACTGACCTAATGTTTGGCCGGTCAGATTTTCGAATCCCATGCGCCCCCCGTAATTCAGTGCGGTTTAGTCGTTTTGAGCGAGAAATCTACATGATTGAGTGCGCAAATACACCCGTGCCACGAACAGTTTACCCCATTTTTGGATTGCGTGTTGGGTTTTGGGACTCCTGTCCTAGTTTGCTTGACAAAAAAATAAACTCATCATACGCTCATCTTGAAAGCTTTCATTGCGGTGTGTCTTGCTACATTGTGTTTCAAGATAAGCTGCAACCGGCAATCGTACAACCATATCACAGAGGAGTGGTGAACATGGCAAACAAAGTTCAGGTCAAATATGATGAAATGGATCAACTGTCGAAGCGCCTTGCCGATGGCTCGGTGCGCGTCTCGAATTTGACGGCCAAGCTGCGCTCGCAGCTGGACGTGCTGCAAGGCGGCGGTTGGGTGGGGCGTGGTTCTGATGCGTTCTTCAACGAGATGAATGATCTGATGCTGCCCTCGATGAAGAAGCTGGAAGACGCGCTGGAAGCTGCATCGCGCGCCATGCGTCAGGCTGCTGACCGCTTTAAGACCGCCGAGCAAGAAGCTTCGTCGCGCTTCCGCGTCTAACTCACCTATCTGACCAATAACCACCGATCAAAGGAGAAAACCTCGTGGCCGACTTGATTCAAATGGATTACGACGCCGTCATGGAGATGGCGAAAATCGCGAAGAACACCGCTGAGGAACTGGATGAGCTGGTCTCGCAGCTGAACAGCATTGTGGACGAGATGGAGGGCGGCGTGTTGTTGGGTCGTGGTGGCCGCGCCATCTGTGATGGCCTGCGCGAGCGCCTTGCCCCTGCCACTCAGCGCCTGTCTGCCAAGTTCAGCGAAATCAATGGCGACCTGATGGGCGCGCTGACCGACCTGCGCGACAGCGACAGCGAAGCCGGTGGCCGTTTCGGCTAACCATCCCCATTAACAGCACACCTCAGATTCCACAAGGAGCATAACCCATGTTTGTCGATATGATTTTGTCCTTTGTCGCTGATCAGGTGGAAAGCCTGATCGGGCAAGCCACCCGTGAAGTTGACCGCCTTTCGGATGAAGTGATGGGCGGCATCCGCCAGACGATGAACCCGCTGCGCAGTGGCGCATGGACGGGGCAGGGCGCCGAGCGCTTCTACAGCGAGATGGAGCAGATGGTCTTCCCGATGATCCTGTCGATTGTGACGGGCGGGATGGACTTTACGGGCATCATCCGCAACGCTGCCAACATCATCAGCCAAGCGGACGATGCCGTGGGCGGCATCTTCGGTGGCATCATCGATATGTTCGACATTTTCTAGGCCTCGGCCTTTCGCATCCACAGTCCATTTATCTATCTATCCGCAAAAGAGCATAAGGAGAACACAGCATGGCTAGCCCAGATGTGAGCATGAATATCCCTGATGTCGAGCGCATGGCCGACGTGTTTGGCACGATGGCCGATGTGGCCAAGGCGATTGCCAAGGCGCTGCAAATCGTCATCATGACCCTGAAGGCAGCGGCCTTCATCGGCTTGATTGGTACGGCGGCGATCGCGATGTTCCTCGAGCGTATTCAGCCGATGATTGAGAAGCTTGCCGAAAAGTTCGCAGAGTTGAAGCTGGACTTGTACGGCGCGATCGTCAGCTATCGTGACGGTGACAACAGCGGCTCGCAGCGCTTCGCCTAATCTATCTAGGCCGGCAGGCGCATCGCGCAGGCAAAACGCCCTACTCTTAACCACGGAGTAGGGCGTTTGTTTAGGGCCGGTGGGCTGTGATTGTTGAGGTTAGCCCAGCAGCGCCGATGCCAGCTGGAGTAGGACGATGATGAGGCCAGCTGCGGTGAGGGTGATGGTGATGTTGCGGCGGTTCCATTTGCGCCCCTTGCGCTCTTTGGGGGCGTCGCCATACAGGCGGCGTATTTCGTGGGCAAAGGTAGGGACGTCTTGTTGGCGATTTTCGACTTTTGGGGCCATGGCTGCGGCAATGAAGCTGGCGGTGTCGCGGTATTCGCCTTTGGATGGCACGGGCAGGTCGGTGCGCGAGATAGGTGGGGCTGTGCCTTCTAGCACATCTTTGCGCACGTTATCAGGGCTGCGTAGTTTGCTGACATAGGCTGGCCCGCCGTGCAGCAGTTCGTAAAACAAGCTGGCAAGACCATAGACATCGGTGGCCCGCACCGGCTGATAATTTTTGCGCAGAAATTCGGGGGGGGCATAGTTGATGCCGCTGATTTGCTCGGCATAGGGGGCTAGCTCTGGGGAATAGCCAAGGTCGAGCAGGATTGGGCGGGGGATTCCGTCTAGGTCTCGGCGGACATAGATGCCGGTAGGGTTGATATTGAAATGGAAGAAGCTGTTATCGTGCATAAAAGCAACGGCATCGGCCAACTGCATCACCATCCATGCCGCGTGATTAAACCATGGTTGGGGCTGACTCTTGAGCATATCCGACAAAAACGCTCCATGAATGTATTCAAAAGCGAGGTAATACTTGGTTTCGTCACGGAAGGCCACTTTGCCGTAGGGTCGGTCGCGCACATCCACCATGCTGTAAGGGGCAACCAGCACCGGCAGATTGACGTGTTGGCCCTTGGCCGCCAGTGCCAGCAGCACTTTGGCCTCGTATTTCAGCTTTTCCTGCGCATATGGGGTGTTGTGCGCCACCTTCACCAGCAGTTTGGTTTCGCCGCGTTTGGCCTCATAAATCGCCGCGGTGCGGGTGATGCTGAGTCGTCGTACAATCTCGATGTCTCCGATGTCGTCACCGGTATCCAGAACCAACGGTTTGCTCTCGGCAGGGCAGACCTGCTCGACACACCATAGATTGCCATCGGGAGAGACGCGCTCGCAGTGGGTGCAGACGTACTTCATCGCTCTATGCCTCGCTTCTGGCGCTGCCGTTTGACAGGAACAAAAATAAAGAACAGAATTAAACGTATTTAAGCTAAACATGAGACGCTGTTGTTGTCAAGCAACCCCGCATAGAAGCGGGCAGGGAGGGAAGGCATGGCCGACCAAGAGACTGTCCTCATCAATCGACCACCGCGCATACAACCGGACTTGCCACAAGCAGAAATTGACATCCCCGAACCGCCGGAGACGGACAAGGGTGGGCAAACACTAATACAGATGTTTTTGCCTTTGATTACGATCATTGGGTATGTGATTGTGTCTGCCAGTGGGCAGGGCCGCAATCTTGCCATGCTGATACCGATGGGTTTATCGGTGATCGCCTCGTCGGGCCTTGGTCTGTGGACGTATCTGAAGCAGCAGCGCGAAGACAAAGAACGGCGCGAGTCGTATCGTCAGCGTCTGGCAGAGCTTCGTCGCGAGATGGAGAACTATCACGACCTTCAGCGCAACTTTTATGCCTATAACTATCCCGATCCCGAAATCACGCTGGCGATTGCTCAGAACCGCGAGCTGGACAAGAAGGATGATCGGTTTGGGACGCGCTTGTGGGAGCGCCGCACCTCGGACGAGGATTTTGGCACGGTGCGTTTGGGGATGGGCACTCAGCCCAGCTCTGTGGTCTACAACATGAAGATGGGGAAGAACAACGAAGACCCATTGATGTACGAGGCCATCAAGCTGGCTGATGACTCGAAATATGTGCAGAACATCCCCGTGGTGATGAAGCTGCGCCCCTACAAGCGCAGTGCCCGTGACGAGTCCCCCATCCCCGGGCGGCACAGCATTGGTATCACCGGGCGCGACTCGGCGCGGGTGTATGATGCTGTGCGCTCAATGTTGGTCAACTTTGCAGTGTTTCATGCCCCCACCGATACACGCCTGTTGGTGTTTGGTGCGCCATCAGACGAGAACAACTGGAACTGGGCACGCTATTTGCCGCACTGCAACACCGGCGGCAGCAAAAAGGCAGGCGACCAACTGTGCTTTAGCCCACGCCAGAACGAGATTGAGAACTTTTGGGACGTGATGATTAAAGGCGACCTTGAGCGCCGTTTAATCCGCCTTGCGGATGACGCCAATGCCGAGGTTAATCTGCCGCTGCTGCTGATTGTGGTGGATGCGCTCTCGATTGAAGCACCGAATGCCCCGACCAAAAATATCGACGCCCAAGAGGCCGTCTCACTGATTTTCCGCCGTGGGCAAGAGCTAGGCGCCACCATCATCTTCTTGATGCCTGATGCCAAGTATGTGCCGACACAGGTGGAGACGCTGATTGAAATTGATCCCGCACCAGAGGGCAATGGCACGCTTTTCCGTTATACCGAAATCGGGGTGAATACGCGCCGTGTCATCGGCATGTCGGATTCGCTTTCGGCAGAGCAGGCCACCGAATACGTCTCGCTGAAGCTGCGTGGTTTGTCGGTGCGCTCGACCTTTGGTACGGCGGGTCTGCCCACCTCGGTACTGCTGCTGAACCTGCATGACCACATCAATGCAGAGCGCATCGATGCTTCGGTAGATAACATCTGGGAGCGCTGGAAGCGCAGCCGTGATAAAGAGCAGGCAGAGTGGCTGCGTGTGCCTGTCGGGTTTATGCCCGGCCCCAAGCGCCGCGAGATGGTGTTTAGCGCTAACGGCGACGGTGTGCACGGCATGATTGCGGGTACGACCGGCTCGGGCAAATCCGAGATGTTGATTACGCTGATTCTCGGCTTGGCCCTGCGCTATGACCCCAGCGTAATCAACTTTGTGTTGGTGGACTTTAAAGGCGGTACTGCCTTCAAGATGTTTGAGCGCCTGCCGCATGTGGTGAACCTCGTCACCAGCTTGCAAGGTAATGCGGGTGAGCGCACGTTCATCGCGCTGGAGTTTGAGATGAAGCGCCGCGCCAAGATGCTGGCTGACGCGGGTGTGCCGCACATTGTGGATTATCGCAGCGCCGGCTATCACCGCCCTGACCAACTGCCGCCGGGTACCAAGGTCAAGCCGCAGCCGTTCCCGTTCCTGTTCATCATCATCGACGAATTTGCCGAGATGGTGAAAGAGATGCCGCAGTTTCGCCCCAAGCTAGACTCCGTCACCCGGTTGGGGCGCGCTTATGGCGTTTCGCTGCTGCTGGCCACCCAACGTCCTGCCGGCGCGGTCACCGATCAGATGCGTGCCAACATCAAGTTTAAGCTGTGCTTGCGTGTGGAAACTGCCGAAGACAGCCGAGAGCTGCTGCGTTCGTCTGATGCAGCCTTTTTGCCCACTGGCGTTCCGGGCCGTGCCTATCTGATGATTGGTAACGACAACGCTCAGCTGATGCAGGTGGCTTATGGCAGCTATCGTTATAACCCGCCCAGCGCCAAACCAGAGGACGAAAAGCCACCGGTGATAAAATGGCTGGAACGCCCGAAGAAAAAAGAGAAGAAGGCCGCCACTGCGGATGACCAGAAGACGGTGGCTGATCGTGTGGTGGAGTTGTGTGCGCAGCTGGCGCTGGATAAGCCTGATGTGGTGAAGCAAGAAAAGCCGTGGCCCGATCCGCTGCCGGTGCTGCTGCCGCTGAATGCCGAATATATCACCTCGGCGATGACCAAGCTGCCCAAGGTGACAGATGCCTTCGCGGATGAGCCAGAAGAAGATGAGACCATCGACGATGTTATCGAGTACAACCCGCTGCTGCCCATCAACAAGGCGCTGGATGTATGGCTGAAAGGTGGCGACCGCTGGCAGCCCATCGATTGGGAGTCCAGTTCGGTGATGAATGCTCAAATGGGCCTGATTGATGACCCGTATAATGCGCGTCAGCTGCCAATGATGGTGGATATGAAGGCTGGCAGCATTGCGGTGTTTGGAGCTTCGGGCAAGGGCAAGACCAACTTCCTTCGCACTTTGGCCATCACGCTGGCAACCACCCATTCACCGGATGCACTGTGGATTTATGCGCTGGACTTTGGCGGCGGCGGCTTGACCCCGTTGGCCGATTTGCCGCATATGGGCGCCATTATAGGCAGTGAGGAGGGCGAACGTGTCGAGCGCCTGATGAACACCCTCAAGGAATGGCTGCGCGCACGTGGTGACTTGTTCAGCGGCGACAGCCTGACGGTGTATAACAAATCCCATCCCAATGATGTACAGCCGGCAGTGCTGGTGTTGATTGACAACTTTGCCGAGTTCCGCTCGTCCTATGAAGACCTGATACCTGATCTGATGGCGCTGATTCGTGAGGGGTTGTCCAAAGGCATCTATTTTGCCGTCACGGCGGACCAGCTCTCGACCGTGCCCGGACGCTTGATGAGCCTGTTTAATCAACGCCTGACGCTGAAGCTGTCCGATCCGACCGACTATGTCGGTGTGGTTGGGCGTGTGCCTGCCGATCTGGACGACATTGCAGGGCGTGCTTATACCCCATTCGAGAAGAAAGTGCTGGAGTGTCAGGTGGCGCTGCCGGTGCAGGTGGAGGTGAAGGATGCCGAGGGCAACCTGCTGGATGCTAGCGGTCAAGTGGCCCATGTGGCCGGCTTGATGCGTACCGCGTGGAGTGGCAAACGTCCTAAGGAAATCCACAAGCTGGAATCGATCATTTCGCTGGCTGACCTGCTGCCCTCTGCCTCTGACCGTCGCCTTGAGGTGATGCTGGGCAAGGAGCGCCGCGACTTGAGCTATGTGGCGCTGAACTTGAAGGAACAAGGCCCGCACTTCTTGATTCTGGGCAGCCCATTTAGTGGGCGGACGACGACACTGCGCATGTTCATGCTGTCGCTGGCGGCCAAGTATGGGCCAGACCGTGCCGCGTTCATCCTGATTGACTCACAGCGCCGCTTGTTCCAATATGGCGAGGCGGAAGAGCGCACGCTCACCCGTATCCCGCATGTACGCATGGCCATTAGCGAGCAGAACCGTGATGACATCCCGATGATGATGGATGCGCTGCGTCAGACCTATGCCAACCGTGAAGGCGGCCTGCCAGAAATCTTCATCTTTGTGGACAACTATGACGATTTCAGCGATTTGATGGATCGCAAGCTGCTGCCCGATTTTGCCAATATGGCCCGCCGTTATGGTGCAGAAGGTTTGCACGTGGTGGTGGCGTCTGGGGCTTCGGCGTCGGATGAGTTGTTCAAGGTGATTACACGCTCGAAGTATGGCCTTGCGTTGGATGCTGAGAGCGGCGGTAAAGCCCCCTTTAATATCACGGCCATGAGCAAGTTGGCCAAGCTCGATCTGCCAGTGGGGCGCGGCTTCCTCATCAGTACAGGGCGCTTCCAGATGCTGCAAGTGAGCACCCCATACCCGATTGAATCGGTGGAAGAGATGCAGGACTTGCAAGAGCTGAATGAGCGTATCGCTGTGCAGCTGGACGAATGGGTGGCGCGTATTGAAGCACAGTGGGCCGATGTCAAGCCGTGGCAGTTCCCCGAGGTCTCCGCAGAGTCTCGAGCGGCGGCAGCATCAAGCGGTGGCACAGCGGGCGGCAGCAATGGGGGTGGCGCCAAGGCCGCTTCTTCTGCCACATCAGGGACGCCGGCAGCCATTACGCCAGAGTTTGTGACCCATCTGCGTGCCGAGCTGAAGAAAATTATGCCGCTGCCAGAGGTGGTGGATGGGATGAACGTTCGTGAGCTGCTCAGTGCATGCATCGACTTCTCGCCGATGGTGGACATGGCGGCATCGGCACAGGCGGTTGGTGCAAACCCCAACGCCATTGCAGATGCGCTGGTGCAGATGGGTGTGAAGCCCGAACAAGCCAACAAAGTCATGGGCGTGACGGCCTAGCATAGGGGGAGACGACACACATGGGTTACGTTCAATTGACGATTGCCTCTGACGAGTTTGACGATAAGCCCCAGCACACCGTGGATGTGCTGGACGATGTGCCGGTTAAGAGTATCGTCAACGAGATTCAGAAAGAATTTGCGCTGAAGGGGTCTTTTGCGCTGTGGCTAAAGCGCAGCAAGCAAGAGCTGGACAGCAATCGCACCTTAAGCGAGCTGAATATCAAAACAGGGGCAGAGCTGGAGTTTGGGCGCAAGGCCAAGCGTATTCCCGCCGGCGCATCCGAGATTAACGGCCCTAAGCGCGGTTACTTTACGGTGGATGGGGCTACCGAGACCTTTCCGGTGGTGTGGCAGCCGGCCTTGATTGGGCGCAGCACGGATACTGCGAGTGCATCCTTGTTGGCGGTCGATCTGAATGCGTTGGATAAGACCAAGAGCACTTCGCGTCAACATGCCAGCGTCAGCGAGAATGGTGGCTCGTTCACCATTCAGCGCATCGCCGAGAACAACACCGCGTCGGTGGATGGCACGTCGATCGGGTATCTATCGCCTGTGCCACTGCGGCATGGCAGCGAGGTAAGGCTGGGGGCATTATCGCTCAAGTTCCACATCGAGGATAACCCTGATTGGACACCCCCAGACGAAGTAACCATCAGCTAGCGCTCTGCCCAGACCCGTTGAAGAGACAAAGAAACATCCCCACCGATGTCAAAATGGTGGGGATGTTTTTTTGAGTTTGCTTGCCGGCGGTGTTTAGCCTTCAGGCGTTGGCTCTGGGGGCTGCTCACCGCCATCGGGCGTGATGGTGACGCTGTCGGACGGTGTGGCGTTGGGATCTGGCGTTGCTGCCGACTGCTGTGGCGGGACGATAGGCACATCGCTTAGGTCA
>DAOUCZ010000194.1:0-16024 GCA_034431675.1 Anaerolineae bacterium
CAGCCGAACCCCATAGGTGGCAAAGTACACGGTCAGGCCGCCGCCCATCCCGGGGGTGCTGTCGCTAGACACGTTCTGGCTGATGGTGCTGTTGGTGATGCGCACCGCCCCCTGAAACTCGGGGCTGGCCGACACGCCCGCCGATGACGACGTGGACGTGTTGCCATACACCGTGACGTTGACCATGCTCAGCCAGCCGGCGGCATTCACCGCCGCGCTGCCCCCAATAGACGTGTTATAGCTCACATCGACATCGCTCAAGAACACCGAGGCAAACGAGTCGGCAAAGCTGCTGCCAATGCCCGAAACCCCCAGCGCGGTGTTGTCATAGATGCCGGCATCCTCGACAATGGCGTTGCCGCTGCTGGCCACATACACCCCGCCGCCAATCAACGCCGAGCAAAAACGGATTGCCCCAGAGCTGAACACAAACAGCGCCCCGCCGTTGACGCGCACACACCCGCCGTTGGCGCTGGTCTCACCCCCCTGTGCCAAGATGACGTTGTTCATCACCAGCGTCCCATACACATCAAACAGGCGGTATGTGCCGCTGCCCTGAATGACCGGCGTGCCCGGCCCAACCCCGATGATGCTGATGCGGCCCGCCACATCAAGGTCGCCCACGTCAAGGTTTTCCTCTGTCCCTGTGCCCCTCGTCAGCGGATAGGTGCTATACGGCAGATAAATCACCCCGCCATAAATCGTGGCCTCGGCAATCGCCGCACGCAGTGAGCAGAACCCACTGGCATCGGCGCATACCCCGTTACCTGCCGTGACATCGATGGTGTCGTTGGTGGTGTTCACATAATAAATATCGCGAGCGCTCACAGTATCTTGGTAGCTGGTGATGGGCTGATAATTGGAATCAACCGACACGGCTGGCGCAAGGGCGGCGTCTGCCACCGATGCCCCAAAGACCGTCCCAGACGGCAGCGGTGGCGGAAGAGGGGCAGGTGGGCGGTCTTGGGCTGCCGCTGGCAGGCCCAGCAGCAGCGCACAGATGCTGAATAGGACTATCGAAGCAAAACGAGCGCGTTTCATAGGGTTTTCGACCTCCTCACAGAGAGGATGATTGTGTCAGCGCGATGCAGATTAATGTTTGATGAGCGCTGACATGATGATTATATGACGATTTTTGTTCTGCGCTGGCCAAAATCGATTTGTTCCAAAACCCGCCCCAAAAAAGCTTAACATTCAAGGCGTTGACGCTGTTTGCGCCGATATGCTACCCTCAGTGCTTAACCGCAATTTAACATGTAGGCAAACTTGCCTTAACATGTCAGCCGAGAGGCATAACGGCCATGAAGAACCCTCACATCCCTATCGACATCCCCGCTTTGCAAGAGGCGCTGCACCCACTCGCTCCCACCGATACCATCCGGGTGGCGGGGCGCAAAATCGTGCTGTCCGAGCTGATTCATCTGCGCCAGCACGAGGACAAGGTGCAGGCCGGCGACGATCACGAGGCGGTGCACGATATGCGGGTGGCCACGCGCCGCGCCCGCTCTGCCCTGCGCCTGTTGGGGGGGTATTATCCACGCAAAGAGGTGCGGCGGCTGAGCAAGGGCCTCAAGGCGCTGGCTGACAGCCTTGGCGCGGTGCGCGACCTTGACGTGCTGCTGCTGGCCCTGCGCGAGCGCACCGATGACGCGCTGGCTGACCTGACGGCCTATCTGGAGGGCCTGCGCGCCGAGGCGCACGACGCCCTGACCGAGGAGATTGACGGGCGGGACTATAAGGCGCTGCTGGGCCGACTGGCGGCCTTTGCCACCGCGGGGGATGCAGATGACGACGACATCGAGCCGCCCGCGCCGGTGCAGGTGCGCCATGTCGTGCCGGTGCTGCTGCACGAGCAGCTGGCGGCGGTGCGCGGTTTTGACCCGCTGTTTGACAGCGACAGCCCGCCCGATTATGAGACGCTGCACGAGCTGCGCATCATGTTTAAGCGCCTGCGCTATGCCACGCACTTCTTCCGCGAGGTGATGGGCGCACAAGCCGAGCCGTTCATCACCGACCTCAAGGCCATCCAAGACCATCTGGGCCGGCTGAACGACTGCGTGGTGTTTGCCGCGCGCCTTGAGTCGGTGCGCAGCAGCTTGAGCAGCGACTCCGCGGTCAGCGCGCTAGAGGCCGCTGTAAGCGACTATCAGCGCGAGGCCGCCGAGCTGGCCGGTCAGTTCAAGACGGTGTGGGCCAAGTTCAACAGCCGCGGGGTGCAAAAGCACCTTGCCGACGCGCTGCTGGTCTTGCGCTGAGGCCGCCCCCGCGCCAAATCGGGTACAATCGGGCCAGTGATGTTGATGCACAGGAGGCCCGATGATGCCCAAACACCCCGCCCTATATGGCACGTGGCGCAGCCCGATCAGCCCGAAGCTGGTTGGGGCGCGCGTGCGCTTTCATGATGTGCAGTGGGCCGGCGATGCGCTGGTTTGGCACGAGACGCGCGGCACAGCCTCGGCCCTTTTCAGTCAGCAGGATGGGCAAGCCCCGCGCGACATCAGCGGCGAACTGATCGGGCGCGGCAAGCTGGCCTATGGCGGCGGCGAGCTGGGCACACACGACGCGCTGGTGCTGTTTGTCGGGCGGGATGGCCGGCTGTATCGCACGTCGGTGCAGGGCGGCACGCCGCGCGCGGTCACACCGGCGTTTGGCGGCATGGCCTGCCCCACCCCCGACCCGACCGGCACGCGCGCAGTTTATGCCCACACCTATGAGGACAGCGACTGCCTAGCGCTGGCCGACCTGAGCGGCGCTCAGTGGCCGCGTAAGCTGTTTGCCGGCAGCGACTTTGTGATGAACCCGGTATGGTCGCCGGATGGCATGCGCCTTGCCTTCATCGCCTATGACATGCCGGCCATGCCGTGGGACAGCACCCGTCTGCTGCTGCTCACCCTGACACCTGACGGCGTGCCGCACGCCCTGAGCACCCTCGCCGGCGCAGAGGGCGACTGCGCCATCACCCAGCCGGCCTTTAGCCCAGACGGGCGCACGCTGTCGTATCTCAGCGACAAGGGCGGCATGGCCGCGCTGATGCTGCATGACCTTGAGAGCGGCCAAACCCGCGCTATCACCCCCGATGACGGCGACTACAGCGGGCCGGGCTGGTTGGCCGGCCTGCGCTATTATACGTGGCTGCCCGACAGCCGGCAGGTGGTGGTGCGCCGCAGCGACCGCGCGCATCACACGCTGTGGCGCATCGATACTCAGACCGGTCAGCACACCGCGCTGCTGCCCGACGCCGGCTACACCTATTTTGAGCAGATGTGCGCCCGCGCCAGCGATGGGCGCATCGCCTGCATCGCCTCGGCTAGCGACCGCCCGCACGAGGTGATTTCGTTCTCCCCCGATTCGGGCGAGGTCACCGTCCATGCGCGCTCGGTGCAGACGGTCTTTGAGGCCGGCGCGCTCAGCATCGCCCAGCCCATCACGTGGCAGGGCGCAGACGGCGAAACGGTGCACGGCTTGTATTATCCGCCGGCCAGCACCCGCTTCGAGTCGGAGGGGCTGCCGCCGCTGATTGTGCACGTGCACGGCGGGCCAACCAGTCAGGCGGTGATGCGCTTTGAGCCAGAGCTTCAGTATTGGGCCACACGCGGCTATGCGGTGCTGGCGGTCAACTTCCGCGGCAGCACCGGCTATGGGCGGGCGTATATGCAGCGCCTATATGGCGACTGGGGTGGGGTGGATGTGCAGGACGCCGTCAGCGGGGCGGATGCGCTGGCCGCACGCGGTTGGGTTGACCGCAGCAAATGCGTCATCTACGGCGGCTCGTCCGGCGGATACGCGGTGCTGCGCGCGCTCACGGCGCATCAAGGGCAGTTTTGCGCCGGCGTCAACCTATACGGCGTGGCCGATCAGTTTGCCCTTGTGCGCGATACCCACAAGTTCGAGCGCGCCTACAGCGACATGCTGCTGGGCAAGCTGCCGCAGGCCGCCGCCCTCTATCGCGAGCGCTCCCCGCTGTTGTTTGCCGATCGCATCCGTGACCCGCTCATCATCTTTCAGGGCAGTGATGACACGGTTGTGCCGCAAAACCAGTCCGACGCGATGGTGCGGGCCATCCGCGCCGCCGGCACGCCCGTTGAATATCACGTCTATGCCGGTGAGGGGCACGGCTTCCGCAAGCCCGAGACAGTGGAGCACTATCTCAACGCCGTGCGCGAGTTCCTTGAGCGCGTCGTGGTGTATCGCTAGTGTCTGTCACGGCGTTAACCGGCGTTAAAACACGGTGCGCCGGCGCGCAAAACGGGGTTTAGCCCGCGCCAATCGTCAAATTAGCCAGCGGCGTAGAAATACGGCGGCGGCTTGTGCACAATCAAAACAGCCTGACCAGAACGACGTGGGGAGACGGCGGTTTTGGACAGGCTGTTTTGTCTGACGATAGGGACAATCATACCGCGGATTGCAGTCCCTTACAACCAATTTTAAGGAGTCGCTTAATGCGTAAGCTCGTGTTGATGCTGGTATTGGTGGCGCTGACCGTTGCGCCGTCGCTGGCCCAGACTGCTTCTAATGAAACGCTCACCGTGTATTCGGGCCGCAACGAAAACCTGATCGGGCCGCTGCTGGCCCAATTCACCGAGGCGACCGGTGTGCAGGTGCAGGTGGTCTATGGGGACACGGCGGCCATCGCCAACCAGATTCTGGAAGAGGGTGCAAACAGCCCCGCCGACGTGTATATCGCGCAGGATGCCGGCGCGCTGGGCGCACTGGCCAAGGCGGGGGCACTCAGCGTGCTGCCGTCCGACATTCTAGAGCGTGTGCCGGCCCACTTTGAGTCGCCAGACGGCTATTGGGTGGGCCTGAGCGCCCGCGCCCGCGTGCTGGTCTATAACCCTGCGCTGGTCGAAGCCGCTGGCGTGGCCATCCCGACCTCGATTTTTGACCTCGTGAAGCCGGAGTATGCCGGCTTGGTCGGGTGGGCGCCCGCCAATGCCTCGTTCCAGTCCAACGTGACCGCCATGCGCGTGGTGCTGGGCGATGAAGCCACTGCCGAATGGCTGGCCGGCATGGTCGCCAATGGGGCGGTCAGCTATGGCAGCAGCAACACCAACCTGAATCTGGCGGTGGCCAACGGCGAAGTGCTGTTTGGCATCACCAACCACTATTATATGCACAACCTGAAGAAGGAAACCCCCGACCTTGCGCTGGCGCAGGCGGCCTTTGAGGCCGGCGACCTCGGCGCGCTGGTCAACATTGCTGGGGCGGGCGTGCTGAGCACCAGCGACCAGAAGGGCCTTGCCCAGCGCTTGGTGCTGTACCTGTTGGGCGGCGAGGCGCAGAGCTACTTTACTGAGCGCACCAGCGAGTATCCGCTGGTGGCCGGCATCGAGACCAACCCGAACCTGATCCCACTGGCTGATTTTGGTGCGCCGGTGGTCAACCTGAGCGACCTTGACGACCTTGCAGGCACGCTCAAATTGATTGAAGAGAGCGGCGCGCTGAACTAACGTCGCGCTCTACCCGCCCTGCCAGATAACCCCCTCTCCGTCTGGCAGGGCGGGTTTTCGGCCTGTCAGCCGCGTGCTGACCCTCTCCTGACCACACAGCCCCCAAAAATCAGCCGATGACTCTCCCACTCCCTTCCGTTACCTCTTCTTCTGTTTCTGTATCTGCTCGCCCTGCCGCTGTGCGCCCTGCCGGTCGGCATTTTGCGTGGACGGGCTTGCGCTGGCCGCGCCATCCGGTGCTGGTGGCGCTGGGCACGCTGGTGATTGGGCTGGCGCTGCTGCCGATGGCCTATCTGGTGATTCGGGCGGCGGGGGCTGGCCCGGCGGCGCTGGAGTATGTGTTCAGCGCGCGGACGGTGGAGATTGCGCTCAACAGCCTGTGGCTGGCGCTGGGGGTGGCCGCCGCCTCGCTGCTGATTGGCGTGCCGTTTGCCTATCTGACCACGCGCACCGATTTGCCGGCGCGCCGCTTTTGGCTGATGGCCGGCCTGCTGGGGATGGTGATCCCGTCGTATCTGGGGGCGATTGCGTTTATCGAGGCGTTTGGGCCGGTGGGCGCGGCGCAGAAGCTGCTTGCGCCGCTGGGGGTGCAGCGCCTGCCGTCGGTGTATGGCTATTTTGGCGCGTGGCTGGTGATTACGCTGTACACCTTCCCTTATGTGGTGATGCCGGTGCGGGCGGCACTGCTCGGCCTTGACCCGGCGCAGGACGAGGCGGCGCGCATTTTGGGCTTGTCGCGCTGGCGGGCGTTTTGGCGCGTCACACTGCCCCAGCTGCGCCCGGCCATCGCCGCCGGTGCGCTGCTGTCGATGCTGTATGCCCTGAGCGATTTTGGGGTGGTGATTTTGCTGCGCTACAACGCCTTCACGCGCGCCATCTATACCGCCTATAACAGCACCTTTGACCGCGAACGGGCGGCCCTGCTGGCGCTGACGCTGGTGGTGCTGACCGCGGTGTTGGTGTGGGTGGAACGACGGGCGGCGCGCACGCGCGGGCGCGGCGGGGTTCATGCCGGCACACGGCGCAAATTTACGCCCGTGCCGCTGGGGCGCTGGAAGTGGCCGGCGCTGCTGTTCTGCGCCGTGTTGGTGTTCGTCAGTGCCGGCATCCCGCTGTTGGTGCTGAGCGGGTGGGCGCTCAACCCCTATGTGACCAGCCCTGTGCCGGTGCGCCTTGATGTGCTGGCTGGCCAAACCCTGCTGGTGGGGGTATTGACCGCGCTGGCGGTCGGGGCGGCGGCGCTGCCGCTGGCGATTTTGGGCGCGCGTACGCGCAGCAGGTCGGGGCGGGTGCTGATTGCCGCCTCGTATCTGGGCAATGTGCTGCCCGGTCTTGTGATTGGGCTGGCCATGGTCTATTTTGCCGCCAATTATGCCCCGTCGCTTTATCAAACCCTGCCGCTGCTGATTTATGGCTGTGCGGTGCGCTTTTTGCCGTTTGGCGTCAGCTCGACGCAGGCCGCCTTGGGCGGCATCAGCCCCAAGCTGGAAGAGGCGGCCCGTTCGCTGGGCGACAGCGCGTGGCGCGCGGTGTGGCGCGTGACCGTGCCGCTGGCGTGGGCGGGTGTGTTGGGCGGGATGGCGCTGGTGGCGCTGAATGCCATGAAAGAGCTGCCGACCACCCTGCTGCTGTCGCCGATTGGGTTTCGCACATTGGCTACGCAGGCATGGACGGCCTACGACAGCGGCTCACGCGCGCTGATTGGTGCGCCCGGCCTGCTGTTGATGGCTGTCAGCGCGCTGACGCTGCTGATTTTGCTCTGGCGCGAGAAATAGCCGCCGTGCGGCGGGGCAAGCGACGTCCCGCTTGCCCCGCCTTTTTTATTTATCCCAAAATCTGTGCCGCGCGGTCAAGGCTGCCCACACTGTAGTACTTGGCGTCGGGGTGATGGGCGAAGATGGCCGCCGTGGACTGCTCTGGCACCCATTGATAGGACTCGTCGGTCAGGCTCAGGCCGATGTCGCGGGCCTGCGGCAGCAGGCGCAGCACCACCTGATGATCGGCGAGGTCGGGGCAAGCCGGATAGCCCCACGAATAGCGCTTGCCCTGCTTCTCGCCAAGCGCCAGCTCGCGCCGGATGTGCTGCGTCAGATAGTTGGCGGTGGCTTCGGCAGCTTGCACCGCCAGCCCGTGGAAGAAGTAGGCCTCGCTGTAGTTATCGGCCTGCTGGAGTTTTTCAAAGGCCTCGGTGGCCACCTCGCCCACCGTCACCACCTGAAGCGCCACCACGTCCACTTGCCCGCTGTCTGTCGGCGCGTAATAGTCGCTGATGCACAGGTATTCGCCCGACGGCTGACGCGGAAAGCTGAAGCGCGCGATTTCGGTGCGTGGGGCGGGGCTGCTGCCGGCCTGATTGAACGGCTCGGGGTCATAGATAATCAGGTCGTCGCCGTCGGATTGGGCGGGGAAGTAGCCATAGACCGCCTGCGGCAGCAGGGTCTTTTGGCGCAGGGCGGCGCGGCTCATCCGGTCGAGGCGGTCCTCAAACTCGGCCTCCAGCTTGGCCCATTCCTCGCCTTGGGCGTTCTTTGCGCCCCAGCTCAGGCGGTACAGCTCTGGCTTGTGCAGATGCTGAAGCACCACCTCCAGCGGCATATAACCGACCTTGCGCGCGCCCCAAAACGGTGGGGTGGGCAGGCTGGGGGCGGGCTGCACCGTCTTGACGCTGACGGCTGAGCGCGACCGCTTGACCGGCTGCGGCTTGCCCAGCTCGGCATAGCCCTCGCTCACGATGCTGCTGACGAAAGCCTCGCGCTGTGGGCTGGTCAGCTTGTCCATCACCGATAGGCCTTCGAAGGCGTCGTTGCAGTAGAACACGCCGGCTGGATAGGGCTGCTGGGTATCCTCAAGGAACAGGATGCGCCGCCCAAAGCGCCGGTTGATGGCCGCCCCGCCAATCAGCACCGGATAGTGCAGGCTGCGGCGGGCCAGCTCGTTGACAATCAGCGGCATCTGCTTGGAGGTGCTGACCAGCAGCGCCGATAGGCCGATGGCGTCTGCCTGATATTCCACCGCTTTTTCGATGATGGTGTTGGCCGGCACTTGCTTGCCAAGGTCGTGCACGGTATAGCCGTTGTTGCTCAGGATGGTCTTGACCAGATTTTTGCCGATGTCGTGCACGTCACCATAGACGGTGGCCAGTACCACCACGCCCTTGGTCGAGCCGTCCACCCGATCCATAAACTGCTCGAGATAGGCCACCGATTTCTTCATCACCTCGGCAGATTGCAGCACAAACGGCAAAATCAGCTCGCCCGCGCCAAACTTGTCGCCCACTTCTTTCATGGCCGGCAGCAGCACCTCGTTGAGCACGGTCACGGCGTCATGACGGGTCAGGCAGTCGTCAATCAGGCGTTCGACGCCGTCCTTTTTGCGGTGCACAATCTGCCAGTGCAGGGCCTGCTCGCTGGTCATGGTGGCGGTGGGGTCTTCGGCCTCCTGCCCGCCCACTTTGACCTCGTTCTCGGCAAAGTATTGGATGAAGCGCGGCAGGGCGTCGGGGTCGGTGTTAAAAATCAGGTCGTTGGCCACCTTGCGCTGTTCTTCGGGGATTTCGGCATAGGGGGTGATGTGGGCCGGATTGACGATGGCCATATCGAGGCCGGCTTGCACCGCGTGATAGAGGAACACGCTGTTGAGCACGCCGCGCGCCGCCTCGCCCACCCCAAAGCTGACGTTGCTGACCCCCAACGCGGTCATCGCGCCCGGCAGGTGCTGCTTAATCAGGCGGATGGACTCGATGGTCTCGACCGCGTCATTGCGCAGCTCTTCTTGGCCGGTGGTGAGCGGAAAGGTCAGGGTGTCGAAAATCAAGTCCTCGGGGCGCAGGCCAAACTCGCCGATGGCGATGTCGTAGATGCGCTTGGCGATTGCCAACTTTTTGTCGCGGGTGTGGGCCATGCCCTCTTCGTCGATGGTCATGCTGATGACCGCCGCGCCGTGTTTTTTGGCGATTGGCAAAATCACGTCGATGCGCTCGCGCCCGTTCTCAAGGTTGTTGCCGTTGATGATGCCGCGGCCCGGATAGAGCGCCAGTGCCGCTTCGGCCACGTCGGGTTCGGTGGTGTCGATGATGAGCGGCACTTCGACCGCCTGCGCCAGCTTTTTGACGAGCGCCTGCATCTGGGCTTTTTCGTCGCTGCGCTCGGTCAGGGCCACGCACACGTCCAGCATGTGCGCCCCGCTGTTGACCTGATCAATCGCGATTTGCACGATGCTGTCGTAGTCCTCGGCCAGCAGCAGGCGCTTGACCTTGCGGCTGCCTTGGCTGTTGACGCGCTCACCAATCAGGGTGGGGGCGGGGTTCTGCACCATTGGGCTGGCGGTCATGCCGCTGCTGGCACGCGCCACGTGGGGCACATCGCGCCGGCGGGGCGGCAGCAAGAACAGCGCGTCGGGCACGCTGAGCTGCTCAGCCGGCGCATCGGGCTGACGCAGGCCGCGCGCCGCCAGATAATCGGCATAGCTGTGGCCGTGCACCCGCCGATACAGCGCGTCGAGGTGGGCGGGGGTTGTGCCGCAGCACCCGCCGACCACCCCCACCCCGCGCCGCGCAAAATCGGCCATCAGCTCGGCAAACGGCTCTGGCTCCATCGGATAGACCGCCTCGCCGTCCACGTTGATGGGCAGGCCGGCGTTGGGCAGCACGCTGATGGGCAGGCGGCTGTTCTCGGTCAGCCACTGGATCGGCGCGCTCATATATTCTGGGCCGGTGGAGCAGTTGAGGCCAATCACGTCAATTGGCAGCGCCTCCAGCGTGGTCAGCGCGCCGGCGATGTCGGTGCCAAACAGCATCCGCCCGCTGACGTCTAGCGTTACCTGCACTTGCAGCGCCACACGCCGCCCGCTGTCGGCAAAGTAGCGCTGGATGCCGACGACCGCCGCCTTGACCTCGAGGATGTCTTGCGAGGTCTCAATCAGCAGCACGTCCACCCCGCCCTCCACGAGGCCCTGCGCCTGCTCATAAAACACCGCCGCCAGCTCTTCAAAGGTGACATTGCTCAGGTCGGGGTCAGAGCCGCTGGGCAGCTTGCCGGTCGGCCCGATGCTGCCGGCCACAAAGCGCGGGATGCCGGTTTCGGCGGCGATGCGGTCACACACGCGGCGGGCCAGCGCCGCCGCCGCGCGGTTGATGTCGAGCACGCGGTCTTGCAAGCCATATTCGGCCAGCGTCAGGCGGTTAGACCGAAAGGTGCACGTCTCGACCACCTCGCTGCCGACGTTGAGGAAGGCGGCGTGGATCTGCTCAATCACATCGGGGCGGGTGATGACCAGATAGTCGTTGCACCCGTCGTACTGCGCCCCGCCGAAGTCGTCGGGGGTGAGGTTAAACTTTTGGATGCTGGTGCCCATCGCGCCGTCATAGATGACCACGTGGTCTTGGATGGCGCGCAGATAGGGGAGTTGGGGGGTGGCGGGGGAAGCAGTCATGGGGTGGCCTCTATTCATCCGGGCAGTACGCCCAATCACGGACGGGTTAACGGGACAGACGGGGGCAGCGGCCTGTGTTACTGTGCGTGGTAGGCGCGCTCAAGCCGGTCGGCAAGCGCCAGCCACAGCTGGGTATCCAGCTCGGCCACGACGGGGTCGAGCCAGAGCAGCAGCGGGATGCGCGCGGCGTCGGGGTCAGAATAATCGCCGCTGTCGGGGTCAAAGCGGTTGGCGCGCACGCGCAGGTGGTCATCGGGGAAGCGCCGATAATACGACTCGCTGAGGGCGGCCACAATCTGGTTGGCGGCGGCGCTGACCAACAGTTCGACGCGCTCGATTGGCTCACGCTCTTTTTGGGCGGCCCGCGCCAGCTCTAGCACCGCGTGGATGAATTGAGCCGCGCCCGGGGCGTCGTAATCGGCGATGGCGGTATCGGGCAGGTTATCGGGCGCAAAGCCATAATTGAGGATGCCCAGCAGCAGCTGAGTCGGCAGGCCAGAGCGATAATCGGCGGCGGGGTAATCGTGCTGAAAGGTGGGGAGGAATGCGGTAAAGCCCTCGATGACTGCCGACAGCGCGGCAAAAAACGGCAGAGACTGGACGAGGCGCGCCAGCGAAACCTGTGCCGCGCTCCACTCGCGGGCATGGGCAGCGGCGCGCAGGGCCGCCAAATCGGCGGCAAAATCGGCGTCCAATGCGGCGTCGGGCATATGTTCACCCCCTATCCTGTTGGGTTGACCAAAGACAAATTCCCGCAGGCGCAAGGGCGGGAACATCGGCCATCACAGGCAGGGCCGCCTGCTCATCTTCCCGCGCGCTGCGGACGGATTTAGCACCGGCCAGACGCTTCTGGGGTTGCTGTGGGTTCGTCGGCCCGTGTGCCTCCCCCACTCACGATGAGTTATCCCAATCTTATCCCACATGCGGGCACGCGGCAAGCGCCGATTGGCCCGCCTAAACGGTGCGCGCCTATCGATGCAGCCCCCGCCGGCGGTCTTTTTGACTCCACCCTGTCGGATTGGCATACTCTAAAGGTGTTTCATCCATCCATGAGCAAGCGGGCCGCCCCCAAACCGGCTGCGCTGAGGAGTGAGCGATGTTTTTGAATGACCGTGAGACCCGTGGGGCATTTGCCGTCATCTTTGCGACCGCGGCGGCGCTGGTCGGCATCAACGCCGCCGTCAACGCCGAGGGGCTGCCGGCGTGGGCGTCGGTGGCCGGCCTGATTTGCGCCGCAGTGGCCGTCGGACTGTGGGTGTGGTCATGGCGCGCAGGCCACGCCGAAGCCAGCACCGACGATGCCGATGCCGAGCCGGTGGTGACTGCACCGGCGGCAGCGCTGCCACAACCAGAGCCGCCAGCGCCACCCGTCCCCCTTGACCCCACCCCCGCCGCTGAGGTTGAGGTCGTGCCGGCGGCGTCTGACCCCACCCCCGCCGCCGAGGTTGAGGTCGTGCCGGCGGCGGCTGACCCTGCCCCTGCCGCCGAGGTCGCAGCTGCGGCTGTGCCAGACGATTTGACCCGCATCGAGGGCATCGGGCCGTATTACCGCGATGCGCTGCACAAGCTCGGAATCACCAGCTTTGCCCAGCTGGCCGCCCAAACCGATGCCGAGGCACTGGTGACCCTGCTGAAATCCAACGGTTATCGCCAGCACCCGTCTATCCCGACATGGGCCGAGCAGGCCGCATTGGCTGCCGCTGGGGATTGGGAGGCGCTGACCGCCCTACAGGCCACCCTGTCGGGTGGACGCCGCAGCGGGGACTAGGCCACCGTGACCGACGTATCAATTGACCTGCCGGCGCTGACCGAGTTTTTGGTGGAGCTGCTCAACATCCCCAGCCCGACCGGCTACACCCCAGAGGCCGAGGCCTACTGCGCGCGCCGCTTTGCCGAATTGGGCAGCTTTGAGACGGTGCTGCCGCGCAAGGGTGGGCTGATGCTGCGCATCAAGGGGCGCAGCAGTCAGTCGCCGATTGGGCTGACCGCCCACCTTGATACGCTTGGCCTGATGGTGCGCGACATCAAGCCGGACGGGCGGCTGGCGGTGGAGCGTATCGGTGGGCTGCTCTGGAACGGCGCGGAGAGCGAAAACGTCACCGTGCGCACCTTTGGCGGGCGTACCGTGCGCGGCACGCTGACGCTGGTCAACACCAGCACCCACGTCAACCGTGACGCGGCCACCACCGAGCGCAGTGAGCGCAGTATGGAAGTGCGGCTGGATGCCCGCACCACCAGCCGCGCCGAGACCGAGGCGCTGGGCGTTGGGGTGGGCGATTTTGTGTTCCTCGACCCGCGCGTTGAGGTCACCGACACCGGTTTTATCAAGGCGCGCTTTTTGGACGACAAAGCCGGCGTGGCCTGCCTGTGGGCGGCGCTCAAGGCCATCACCAGCGCCGGCCTGACCCCCGCTCATGATGTGCTGATGCACCTGTCCAATTATGAAGAGGTCGGGCACGGCGGCGCAGCAGACTGGCCGCCCGATCTTGCCGAGCTGCTCTCGGTGGACATGGGCGCGATTGGCAGCGGGCAAAACGGCGACGAGTTCAGCGTCTCGATTTGTGCCAAAGATGGCAGCGGGCCATATCATCACGCCATGGTCAGCAAGCTGCGCACGCTGTGCGAGGCCCACGCCATCCCCCACAAGGTCGATTTGTACCTGTATTATTCGTCGGATGGCTCGGCGTATTGGCGGGCCGGTGGGCCGGCGCGCGTCGGGCTGGCTGGCCCGGGCATCGCCGGCAGCCACAGCTATGAGCGCACCCATCAAGACAGCCTGCTGCATACCGCCCATCTGCTGGCGCGCTATATGCTGGGCTAGGCGTCTGTCCCATCAAACACACCGCCCCCTGCTGGGTTTGCCAGTCGGGGGCGGTTTTTGCGTGCTCAGGCGCGCGCGGCGCTCTAAAACGCGATGGTGGCGGCCGGGTTGCCGCGCACGCCGTTATACATCAGCTCGAAGTGCAGGTGCGGCCCAGACGAGTTGCCGGTGCTGCCCACCGACCCAATCACTTGGCCGGCCACCACGGTATTGCCGCAGCGCACCCCGACATCGTTGAGGTGGCCATACAGCGTCTGGAACGGCCCATGCGACAGCACCACCGCATAGCCATAGCCCCAGTTACTCCACCCTGCAAAGATGACTGTGCCGCTGTTGGCCGCAAAGACCGGCGTGCCCGGGTTGGCCGCAAGGTCGATGCCGGGATGCCAGTCGGTATAGCCGCGCGTGACGCTGTAGCTGCTGATCGGGCGCACCCAACCCGACGCGCCGCCAATCGGTTGTGGGCCGCAGCTGCCGGGCGAGCTGGGGTCAAACGACACGGTGTTGGGGTCGCCGCCGCTGCCGCTGCCGCTGCCCCCGCTGCCCTGCACCACCGGCGGCGCCCAGTTGATGTTTTCGCCTGTGCCGCCCGGGATAAAGATGCGCATCCCAGAGGGGGGTATCGAGTCGGGGGTATAGCCGCGCAGTGAGTTGAACTCGCTGTCAATCACCACCAGCGGGTCATCCACCTTATAGAATGTCGAGATGTCGCGCAGGGTGGCCTGCCCGACCGCGATGTGTACCACCCCATCGACCGGCGGAATCAGCATCTTGGAGCCGGGTATCAGCGTCCACAGCTGCCGGCGGTCGTTTGACCATGCGATCGATTCCTGCGTCAGGCCAAACTTTTGGGCGATGGAATATACGGTGTCGCCGCGCTCGATGGTGTATTCGATAATCTGGTTGCGCGGGCGTTCGGGGATGATGGTGAACGGGCGCAAGCTGCCGCGCCCGATCAGCTCTGGGTTGGGGTCGCCAAAGTTTTGCACCGGCTCACCCAGCAGCACCACCAGCGTACTGCCATCCAGCGTCGGGGCAATCGAGGGCAAGCCGACCGTGTTGAGCGGCTGGGTGGTATCGGCCTGTGGGGGGGTGCTGGTGGGGGCTGGGGTTTCTGTCGGGACAGCGGTGATGGCTACGCGCGTTTCGGCGGTTTCGGCGGTTGGCTGCGGCGAGGGGGCAGGGGTAGAGCCATCCGACAGCAAAATCAGCACGGTGGCGGCGGTGAAGGCCAGTGTGCCCAGCACGCTGAGCAGGCCAAGCGCACGCTGCGCCATGGATGGGCGTGCTGCCGACGAGGCCTTCACGACCGGTATGGTGGTGGTCGGGCGGGTATCGTCGGGCTGAACAGGGGGTTCTTGGAACATAACGGTTTTTGCTCCGTCCAAAAACAAGACCACCATCCTAAACGCCGGCGGCCTTTGCGACAAGCATGTGTGTTGGGCGATTGCTCTACGGGTGGGGGACGACACAGCATAAGCGCTTGCAGGACGGGCCGCCCCTCACCTACAATGGCCGGCAGGAGGGTTACCGACTATGCGTTTAGCAACCATGCTGTGCGTGCTGGCAGTGCTGGCCGCCGCTTTAACCGGATGTCAGGGCGAATCGACCGTGATTGTGATGGTGGTGACGGCCACGCCGACCACCGAGCTTAACTCTGCGGCCCTGACCCCGCAGCCAGACCTATCCCCAACCCCGCAGCCATCCCCGATGCCGACCCAATCGGCTGTGCCGACGGCAGAGGCGGCAGCGGCCTTCCCCACCCCCACCGTGCGTGAGATTTATGTGGCCGAACAGCCCTTTCAGCGCGGGCGGATGTTTTGGCTTCAGCCCACCGGCCAAATCTGGGTGATGCTGGAGACCGAGCCGGGCGTGGGCATCTGGCAGGTCTATGATGACGCTTTCAAAGAAGGCGACCTTGAATTTGACCCCTCGATCACCCCGCCAGAAGGGCTGCTTCAGCCGATTCGCGGCTTTGGCACGATTTGGCGCGGCAACCCCGAGGTGCGCCAGACGCTGGGCTGGGCCACCGACAACGAGTTTGGGTTTGTGGCCAACTACGAGTATCAGCCCGGCGGCTCACTAATCGAAGGCGAATTTGTGGCCGGCCCGGGCTATCACTTTCTGCGCAGCCTATACGGCGATTGGTTTCGCTTCAACGAAGTCAACGGCACATGGCAGAAAATCCGCCGCAGCGAGGTCGGGGCAACGCCTCAGCCTCAGCCCTAGGGCAATCGCTTCAAAATCAGTAGGGGCGCATCGCGATGCGCCCGTAAAGCATTCGCGATGCGCCCGTAAAGCATTCGCGATGCGCCCGTAAAGC
>DAOUCZ010000195.1:0-14935 GCA_034431675.1 Anaerolineae bacterium
CGTGGGCGGGCAGGATGCGGCGGTCGGCGCTATTGTGCAGTTCTGGCACGCGCCGCTCATAGGTGACGATGACGGTGCGGGCGACGGCAGCCAGCTCAAGGTCGATGGCGGTGTTGTGGTTGATGCTGACGTTGCCATAATCATCCGCCTCAAGGGCGTGGATGACCGCGACATCGACCGGTATGGCCGGAAAGGCCATCAGGGTTTCGCCGGTATAGGGGTCGGTGATGGTGTGGATGTCGGGGCGCAGGGCGGGCAGGTCTGTGCCAATCCACGCCGATGAGGGCATAAAACCGATGCCGGCCATGCGCGCGCGCAGGCCGCTGCCGATGCTGGCTTCGGTCTCCTCGAGCACGGTAAGCTGGCCGCTGGTGGCCTGCGCGGTGAACATCGGGGCAAGGCCGAACGATTCGAGTCCAAAATAGCAGCTGCGCACCGTATCGACGCAGCCGCCGCCCACCAGCCAATCGGCGTCGATGCCGTGGGTGAAGCCCAGCAGGCACAAATTGCGCGGGCGGGGGGTGCGCGCCAGCAGGGCAAGGCAGAAGGCCGCCGGTCGGCGATAGAGGGTCATGCCACCGAGAGCCACGGTCATGCCGTCTTCAATCAGGGTGGCGGCGGCGGATAGGCTGAGTTGTGTGGACATACTCCCCCCTAGCGGTGATGGGCTGAATTGGGTTAGATTGTGCATGATGTGCCAAATGGCGCAAGCGTGAATGGTGATACCCGACGGAGGCGTATGCGCATTACGATTGGCCTCGCCCAGATTTATCCCAAACTGGGTGATGTGCAAGCCAACCTGACAAAACACCTGAAGTTTATCGACGATGCGGCGGCGCGCGGGGTTGACCTGTTGGTGTTTCCAGAGCTGTCGCTGACCGGTTATCAGGTGCAAGACCTTGTGCCCGAGGTGGCCATCCGCGCTGATGAGACCGACGCGGTATTTGCCCAGATGCTGGCGCAAAGCCGCCGCCTTGACGTGATGTTTGGTTTTGTCCAGCGCGACACGCGCAACCGCTATTATATTGCGGCGGCCTATCTCAGCGGCGGTCGATGCGTGCACATCCACCGCAAAATCTATCTGCCGACCTATGCGATGTTTGACGAGGGGCGCTATTTTGATGCCGGCGAGAGCGCGCGGGCCTTTGATACGCGCTTTGGGCGGGTGGGGATGCTGATTTGCGAGGATTTTTGGCACATGAGTCCGGCTTATCTGCTGTGGCAGGACGGCGCGGACATCTTGCTGCTGCAAAGCTCCAGCCCCTCGCGCGGGTTGGACAGCGGCGAGCGGTTGGGCAGCTCGCGCTGGGTCGAGCTGGTCAATCAGGCCTATGGCAGCATGTTCACCAATTATGTGGTGCACTGCAACCGTGTGGGCTATGAGGATGGCAAGAACTTTTGGGGCGGGTCGTCGGTGGTTGACCCCAACGGCGAGTTCGTCACCCGCGGGCACTACTTTGATGAGTGCCTGATTGTCGAGACCATCGACCCCAATCAAATCACCCGCACGCGGGCACGTCTGCCCCTGCTGCGTGATGAGCAGCCGCATCTGGTGCTGCGCGAGCTGACTCGCATTTTATCTAAACCAGCCAGTGAGGAGTAACCCCCGATGAAGACGATTATCCACACCGATGACGCGCCGCCAGCCGCCGGCCCATATTCGCAGGCCGTGGTGGTCAATGGGTTTGTATTTACGGCGGGGCAGCTCGGCCTAGACCCGCACACGCGCCAGTTTGTCGCGGGCGGGGTGGCCGAGCAGACGCATCAGGTGCTCAAGAATCTGCGCGCGGTGCTGACCGCTGCTGGCAGCGGCCTTGAGCATGTGGTGAAGGCCACGGTGTTCTTGAAGGACATGAACGATTTTGCGGCCATGAACGCGGTCTATGCCGAGTATTTGGGCGGGCAGTCGCCGGCGCGCTCGACCGTGCAGGTGGCGCGTCTGCCGCTGGATGGGCTGGTCGAGATTGAGGTGGTGGCGCTGCTGCCGTGATGGCATGCGGTCTGGGCGGGGGCAAATCGGGCAGTTGGCACAAGTGCCACGGGGAGGCCGCGCGTGGATTTCGTCAACTCCACTGATACCTGCACCTGCTGCGATTTGGTATACTGCACCTGTCTAGCCCATTTTTGGGGACATTAGGAGGCTTTCGCACATGGCATATGCCGCTCCCACCTATACGATTGACAAAATTGTCGAAGCGCTGGGCAGCGAGTCCGACTCGCTGTTGAAGCACACCAGTCAGACCATCAGCAAGGACAGCCTGTATCTGCCCGGGCCGTCATTTGTCGATGAGGTCTATACGCAGACTGACCGCAACCCGCAGGTGCTGCGCTCGCTGGCGCAGATGTTCAATCATGGGCGTCTGGGCGGCACGGGCTATCTGTCAATCCTGCCGGTCGATCAGGGGATTGAGCACTCGGCGGGGGCGTCGTTTGCCAAGAACCCGGCCTATTTTGACCCGGCCAAAATCGTCGAGCTGGCGATTGAGGGCGGGTGCAACGCGGTGGCCTCCACCTTTGGGGTGCTGGCGGCGGTGGCGCGCAAGTATGCGCACCGCATCCCGTTCATGGTCAAAATCAACCACAATGAGCTGCTGACCTATCCCAACAAGTTTGACCAAATCATGTTCGGCACGATTAAAGAAGCGTGGAACATGGGCGCGGTGGCGGTGGGGGCGACGGTGTACTTTGGTTCGGCAGAGAGCAGCCGCCAGATTGTGGAAGTGGCCGAGGCGTTTGCCTATGCGCACGAGCTGGGCCTTGCCACCGTGTTGTGGTGCTATACGCGCAATAACGCCTTTAAGGTGGAGGGCAAGAACTATGAGACCTCGGCAGACCTGACTGGTCAGGCCAACCACCTTGGCGTGACCATCAAGGCCGACATCGTCAAGCAGAAGCTGCCGGACATCAACGGCGGGTTTAAGGCGCTCAACAGCGGCAGCTCGTCGTATGGCAAGCTGGATGAGCGCATGTACAGCCAGCTGTCCAGCGAGCACGTCATCGACCTGACGCGCTATCAGGTGGCCAACGGCTATATGGGGCGCATCGGCCTGATCAGCTCTGGCGGGGCAAGCGGCGCAAACGACTTTGCCGATGCAATCAAGACGGCGGTCATCAACAAGCGTGCCGGCGGCACGGGCTTGATTTCGGGGCGCAAGGCCTTTCAGCGCCCGATGGCCGAGGGTGCGGCCCTGCTGCAAGCCATCCAAGATGTGTACCTGTGCCCCGAGGTCACCATCGCCTAAAACGGGTGGTGTGTGCTGCCAATCAAGACGACATGGACGGCCTGAAGCCGTCCATGTTTGCTATCCATCGGGAGTGCGGGCTTATCTGCCCCAGCTGAAGGGGGTGACAGCGTCCGCCGAGGTGACTTCGCTCAAGCTGCCGGTCACCTCGACCACAAAGCTGCGCCCGTTGGTGATGCGCACCCATGCGGCACTGCGGGTGACGTTCCACTGCACCACCTCGGGGCGGGCTGTGCCGATTTCGGGGGTGAGCTGGTTTCCGTCCTGATCATAGAGGTACATCGCTCCAAAGGCCGTGCCCTTGCGCCCGATGGCCACCAGACGGCCGTCGATGGCCTGTGTGCCATAGAACAGATACATGTTTTGGGCGCTGGCCGGCGCGGGGATGTAATCGCCGCAGGTTTCGGGGATGACCGTGCCAAAGGTCTGTCGTCCTGCGCCGTCGCGCCCGCTGACCACCACGCGCGCGCCGTCCAGCGTCCAGCTGCTGTATTCATAGGGGCAGAAGGCCGGGCGGAAGTTGGGGTTGGTCTCACGGGTGACCAGCATGAAGCCCTCGCGCTGGGCGTCTTCCATCATCGCACGCACAATCAGCCGCTGGCCATCCGGACTCCACTCGGCGCTGGTGGCATACCAGTGGGCGGGGTCGCCTTGGGCGGTGACGAAGTTGCCGCAGTTGGGCGTGCCGGCGCGGCAGTTGCGCAGCACCTGATAGATGCCGGTGCTGAAGTTCCAAATCCAGACGCCCTCGTTGGCGTCGCGGCGGGCCGGATTATCCAGCAGCACCGCGATGCTTTGGCCGTCGGCGCTCCATGCCGCCGCGGTGACCAGCTTGTCGTTGGTCTCGCGGCTGGAAGCGCCAAAGGGGGTGAACGGGGCGGGCAGGCCAAAGCGCCCGCCGGCACGGAACACGGTCAGCGTGCCAAAGGCGTCGATGACCGCATAGCTGTTGGCGTCGGTGGGGTTGGCGGCAAAAAAGACCGCGCCAGCGCTGCCGGGGGCGGCATACAGCGCGCTGTCTGGGCCAGAGGCAAGGCGGCGCGGGCGAGCAGGGTCTGGGGCGGGGTCGAAGGGGGCGATGGCGAAGGCCGGCGTGGCGGTCGGCGGCGGGGTGGGGGTGGGCGGCAGCGGCGTCTCGGTCGGAGGCTGTGGGATGGGGGTTTGGCTGGGCGGCGGCGTCGGCGAGGGGGTGCGGGTGGGCGGGTCACCCGCGAGGTTGCAACCCGCTAAACCTGCGGCCAGCAGTGCGATGACCAGCAGGCGCGCCAGTGGGTGAATGATGCGCGGCATCCGTCCTCCTTGTAATTTTGCTAAATTCGGTATGTGTCTAGTGTAAACTGAAGTGGGCCAACTGCAAAACCGAATAACCGTGTTGTTATTTTGGTGGATTTAGATAAACGGGCGCGAAATTGTTGTGCTTGGTGTTTGACCCTATCCCTGTGGTTAAGGTAAACTTATCCCGTTTTAGGTCGGCGTCTCCACAGGGACGCTAGTATTCCGATTCGAGGACTCTATTCGATGGCACGACTCACCAAAGAGACGCTGCTCGAATGGTATCGGCAGATGGTGCTGATTCGCCAATTCGAGACACGCTGCGACGAATTGTATCAAGACAAGAAAATCACCGGCGTCTATATGCACCTGTACAGCGGCCACGAGGCCACCGGTGTGGGGGCATTGGCCGCGCTTGGGCCAGAGGATCATGCCATCACCGCCTATCGTGACCACGGCATTGCGTTAATCCGTGGGGTGCACCCCAACCCGATTATGGCCGAGATGATGGGCAAAAAGACCGGTGTCAGCGGGGGCAAGGGCGGCAGTATGCACATTGCCAGCCGCGCTCACAACATGTGGGGGGGCTATGCCATTGTGGGCGGCCACCTGCCGCTGGCGGCGGGCATTGCGTTTGCCAGTCAGTACAACGGCCGCCCAGAGGTCACCATCAGCTTTATTGGGGATGGGGCGACCAACAACGGCTATTTCCACGAGGCCGTGAATATGTCGGGGGTGTGGAAGCTGCCGGTGGTGTGGATTATTGAGAACAACCTTGTGGCGATGGGCACGCGCATCGAGGACAGCACGGCCCAGACCGAGCTGCACCACCGCGCGATTGGCTATGGCATCAAGGACGGCGGGCGCATCGATGGCCAGAACGTGTTTGAGGTGTATGACACCGTGAAGGCGGCGGTAGACTATGCGCGCGCGGGCAACGGGCCGGTGCTGATTGAGTCGATGACCTATCGCTATAAGGGTCACGGCGTCAGCGACAAGACCTATGACAAGCGCCTTGCCGACGAACTGGCCGAATGGCGCGAGAAGAAAGACCCGATCGAGCTGCTGCGGCGCGAGCTGCAAGCCAAGTATAAGGGTATCGATGCCGAGCTGGCCAAAATTGATGCGGCCTGCTTGGCCGCGGTGGATGAGGCGACCGAATTTGCGCTCAAGAGTCCCGACCCGGTCTATGAAGACCTGATTAGCAACGTGTACGTTGAGGAATAGCACACGATGGCATCCAAGAATATCCCCATGCGCGAGGCGCTGCGTAACGCGCTGCGCGAGGAAATGCTGCGCGACGAGCGCGTGTTTGTGATGGGCCAAGAGGTCGGGGTGTGGCAGGGCACACACCGCGTCACTCAGGGCCTGTTGGCCGAGTTTGGCGCCAAGCGCGTCAAGGACACCCCCATCAGCGAGATGGCGATTGCCGGTCTTGCGGTGGGCGCGGCGATGGCCGGTCTGCGCCCGGTGGCCGAGATGATGACGATTAACTTTGCCTTTTTGGCGCTCGATGCCATCGTCAATCACGCGGCCAAGATCCACTATATGTTTGATGGCCAGTTCAGAGTGCCGCTGGTGATTCGCGCGGCGTCGGGGTGGGGCAATCAGGCCACGGCCACCCACAGCCACACCCCCGAGCCGATTTTTGCCCATTTTCCGGGCCTGTATGTGGCCACGCCGGCCACCCCGAGTGACGCCTATGGGATGCTGAAGGCCTCCATCCGCAGCGAGAACCCGGTGCTGTTTACCGAGAGCATCGCGCTGTATTCGCGCCCGGGGCCGGTGAACGAAGACCCCGAGTTTGTGCTGCCGATTGGCAAGGGCGACATCAAGCGCGAGGGCAAGCATGTGACGCTGGCGACCTATGCGCGCGGGGTGGAGTGGTCGCTGCAAGCGGCAGCCGAGCTGGCCAAAGAGGGCATCGAGGCCGAGGTGGTCGATCTGCGCTGGCTGCGCCCGCTGGACATCGACCTTGTGATTGAGAGCTTTAAGAAAACTAACCGTTGTGTGGTGGTGGAAGAAAGCCTGCCGATGTACAGCTTTGGCAGCGAAATCGCCGCCCAGATTCAGGACAAGGCCTTCGACTACATGGACGCGCCGGTCAAGCGTGTGAGCGCCATGGATGTGCCGCTGCCCTTCGCCAAAGACATCGAGTTGATGGCCCTGCCCAACGCCCAGAAGGTCATCGACGCAGTGAAGGAGATTCTGTAATCATGACCGACATCACCCTGAGCATGGACGGCCTGCTGCTCAACTGGCTCAAGCAGGTCGGTGATACGGTGAAAAAAGGCGATGTGATCGCCGAATTTGAGGCCGACAAGGCCACCGTCGAAGTGGAATCGCCGGCAGACGGCGTCATCAGTGCGCTGATTGGCGAGATTGGCGCAGAGCTGCGTGCCGGCACGGTGATTGGCAAGCTGGGCGGTGCGGTTGAGGCTGCGCCTGCCCCCAAGGCCGAGGCCGCCCCTGCGGCTGCCCCAGCAGCCCCCGCCCCCAAGGCTGAAGCTGCGCCGGCAGCGGCGTCGGTGACCGAGGATGGGCGCATCAAGGCCTCGCCGCTGGCGCGCAATGTGGCCCGTGATAAGGGCATCGACCTTGCGCAGGTGGCCGGCACCGGTCCGAATGGGCGCATTACCCGCGCCGACGTGGAGGGCTTTACGCCGGCCGCTGCGCCGGCGGCCAAGCCTGCCGCTGCCCCTGCCCCTGCCGAGGGCGGCACCGGCCTCGACCCGGCCAGCATCCCGCTGGTGCGCCTGCGCGCCATCCCGCCGGCCAGCGATGATGTCGAAATCATCGAGGTCTCGCGGATGCGCAAGGCCGTGGCGTTGGGCACGACCGAGAGCAACCAGCAGATTCCGACCTTTTTTGTCACCAGCGAAATCGACCTTGACCCGCTGCTGGCGCTGCGTGCGCAGCTGAACGCGCAAATTGGCGACAAGGGCGTCAAGGTCAGCGTCAATGACTTGATTGTGAAGGCCGCTGCGCTGACTCTGCGCGAGTTTCCCAACCTCAATTCGCACTATTACGGCGACAAAATCGTGCGGCACAAGCACATCAACGTGGGTATCGCGGTGGCCCCGGCCTCTGGCGGCGGCGTGATTTATGTGGTGGCCAAGGATGCCGATAAGGTGGCGCTTGGCACGCTGGCGGCCAGCAACAAAGAGATGATTGAGCGCGCGCGCGAGCTGAAGCTGAAGCCCGAGGACACGCGCGGTGCGACCTTCTCGACCAGCAACCTCGGCCCATACGAGGTTGACCAGTTTACCGCGGTCATCAACCCGCCCGAGGCGGGCGTGATTGCGATTGGGTCGGGGCGCAAGGTGGCGGTGGTCAAGCCGGATGGTTCGTTGGGGGTGGGCACCCGCGTTAAGATTACCCTGAGCGTTGACCATCGCGTGAGCGATGGCGCTGAAGGCGGGCAGTTCATGTTCCGCCTCAAGAACTTGATCGAAAACCCGATGCAGCTGCTGCTCTAAGGAGAATACCGGTGACGGACGTAACCCCGGAACTGCAACAGTTGGCGATTAACGCCATTCGTGTGCTGTCGATTGATGCCATCCAGAAGGCCAACAGCGGCCATCCGGGCCTGCCGATGGGCGCTGCACCGATGGCGTATGCGCTGTGGATGCGCCATCTGCGCCACAACCCCGCCGACCCCAAATGGCCGGACAGAGACCGCTTTGTACTCAGCGCCGGCCACGGGTCGATGCTGCTGTATGCGCTGCTGCACCTGACCGGGTACGACGTCAGCATGGATGACCTGAAGAACTTCCGTCAGTGGCATAGCAAGACCCCCGGCCACCCCGAAAACTTCGTCACCCCGGGGGTTGAGACCACGACCGGCCCGCTGGGGCAGGGGGCGGCCAACGCGGTCGGGATGGCGCTGGCCGAGGCGATTTTGGCCGCCCACTTCAACCGCGACGGGCACACCATTGTCAACCACTATACCTATGCGTTGGTGGGCGACGGCGACTTGATGGAAGGGGTGTGTATCGAGGCCTCGGCGCTGGCTGGGCACTGGGGTTTGGGCAAGCTGGTGTTTTTGTATGACTCCAACGACATCACGCTGGACGGCCCTGCCGACATCGCCTATACCGAGGACATCGCCTCGCGCTATGTGGCGATGGGCTGGCAGGTGCTGACGGTGCGCGATGGCAACAACGTGGAAGAGCTGAGCGCCGCGCTCAAGGCTGCGCAAGCCCAAACTGAGCAGCCGACCTTCATCATCGTCAAGACGGTGATTGGTTATGGCAGCCCCAACAAGGCCGGCACGAGCAAGGCGCACGGCTCTCCGTTGGGTGCAGATGAGGTGGCGCTGACCAAGCAGGCCTATGGCTGGACGGCAGAGCCGTTCACCGTGCCGGGCGAGGTGGTGGAGCACTTCCGCACCGCCTTGGACGAGGGTGCAGAGCTGCAAGACGCATGGCAGGCCAAGTTTGACGCATGGCGTGCGGCCTTCCCCGAGCTGGCAGCGGAGTGGGACGCTCTGCACCGCGGTCAGCTGCCCGCCGGTTGGGACGCCGACATCCCGAGCTATGCCGAGGGCAAAGCCACCGCCACCCGCAATACCAGCGGCGAGGTGCTGAATGCCATCGCCAAGCACCTGCCGACGATGGTCGGCGGGGATGCCGACCTTGCCGGCAGCACCAAAACCCTGATTAAGGGGGCAGAAGAGACGCGCCGCGGCAAGCCGGCGGCCCGCAACATCCGCTTTGGCGTGCGCGAGCATGCTATGGGCGCGATCGTCAACGGCTTGGCGCTGCACGGCGGTATCGCCCGCCCCTACAGCGCCACCTTCTTGACCTTCAGTGACTATATGCGCCCGGCCATCCGCCTTGGCGCGCTGATGAAGCTGAAGGCGCTGTATATCTTCACCCACGACAGCATTGGCCTTGGCGAGGACGGCCCGACCCATCAGCCGGTGGAGCATGTGATGAGCTTGCGCCTCATCCCCAACCTGTACGTCTTCCGCCCGGGGGATGCCAACGAGACTGCTGCGGCCTACCGCTCGGCCATGACGGTCAATGGGCCGTCGGCGCTGTGCTTTACCCGTCAAGACCTGCCGATTTTGCCGGATGCGGCGCGCGTTCAGCAGGGGGCGGCGCGCGGCGCGTATGTGCTGGTGGACAGCGACGGCACGCCGGACGTGATTGTGATGGCCACCGGCAGCGAGGTGGCCATTGCGCTGGAGGCGCACAAGCTGCTGACTGCCGCCGGCATCAAGGCGCGCGTGGTGTCGATGCCGTGCTGGGAGCTGTTTGAGCAGCAGGACGGCCTCTACCAAGAGACGGTGCTGCCGCGTGCGGTCAAGGCGCGTGTCAGCATTGAGGCCGGCGTGACCACCGGCTGGCAGAAATATGTGGGGACAGAGGGGGTGGCCATCGGTGTAGACCACTTTGGCGCGTCTGCCCCGTTCGAGAAGCTGTATGCCGAGTTTGGCCTGACCGCTGAACGGGTTGCTGCGGCGGCCAAAAGCCTGCTAAAGGCCTAAGCGGGTCGCTGTTTATCTCATCCCGCCTGCCGGCGTGCCGTTAGAATAGGGGCGGTATGCCGGCAGGAAAGTTATCGCCGCCACTTCTAAAGATATGGTATGATTGACCGCAACGCCTTCGCCTGTGCGCGGACGAATAGGTTGGATTCCTCATATGCGTATTTTGGTTATCTCGGATATACACGCAAACTTCACGGCTTTTGAGACCGTCCTCAAAGACGCACAGGGGCAGTGGGACTATGTGTGGTGCTTGGGTGATGTGGTCGGTTATGGCCCAGACCCCAACGAATGTGTGGACAAGCTGCGCGAACTGCCGCATCTGTGCCTTGCCGGCAACCATGACTGGGCCGCGCTGGAACGGTTGGACATCCGCACGTTTAACCCCGATGCGCGCCGTGCGGTCGATTGGACGCGCGAGACGCTCTCGCCCGATAACACCCGCTGGCTCGAGGCTCTGCCGGTGACGTTTGTGATCGGGGATTATACGCTAGCCCACGCCAGCCCGCGCGAGCCGATTTGGGAGTATATTCTGGAGACCAAGACCGCGGCAGATAACTTCCCGCATTTTGAGACCCCCTACTGCCTTGTCGGTCACACGCATCAGCCGGTAATTTATGAGCTGGTGGGCGAATATGAGACCACCGCGACTCGCCCGAGCTATGGCAAGCCCCGCAGCCTCAACGGTCGCCGCCAGATTATCAACCCGGGCAGCGTGGGCCAACCGCGTGATACCGACCCGCGCGCGGCGTATGCCATCCTTGATTTTGAGAAAAACGTATGGGAGCACCGCCGCATCCCCTACGATGTTCATTCGGTGCAGCGCCGGATGCGCCAGCATCGGATGCCCGAACGGTTGATTGCGCGGCTTGAGATTGGGATGTAACGCCAGTGTCGCATCAGGACGCGGATGGGGCGGAAGACCTCAGCGCGAAAATGCGCGATTATTTGGTCGAGATTTATCGGCTGAGCGAACGCCACCCCGATCAAGAATATGTGAGCACCTCGGTCTTGGCCGAGATTTTGATGGTAACCCCGCCGGCGGTCAACCGGATGGTGACGCGCCTGCGTCAGCAAAACCTGGTGGAACACGCCCCCTATCAGGGCATCAAGCTGACGCCAGAGGGCCAGCGAGAGGCCCGCATCCGCCTGCGCGCCCATCGGATTGCCGAGGCGTTTTTGGCCGAGGTGATGGGGCTGGGCTGGCAGGAGATTTACAGCGAGGCCGGGCGGATGTCTGCCGGCCTGACCGATGTGCTGCTGGATCGGATGTGGGAAATGGCCGGCAAGCCCAATTTTTGCCCCCACGGCGAGCCGATACCCGCCCCAGATGGCAGCATCGCGGTGCTGGATGACCTGCCGCTGACCGAGTCGCCGGTGGGCGTGCCGCTGACCATCACCCGCGTGCAGACTCGCGATGCCGACCGCCTGAACTATCTGAAGGCACTGGGGCTGATGCCCGGGCGGCCTGTGACGGTGCATCATATGGCACCGTTCAGCGGCCCGATTCAGCTGCGCCTGAAGGACGAGTACCGCATCATCGGGCACAATCTGGCCGAGCAAATCCGCGCCTTCAAGGCCAATCCCTAGCGCCCGCCGGTCAGCTGCGCCTCGGCGAGGGCTTGTGCGGCGGCGGCGTTGGCGGCCTGTGCCGCGCTGGGGATGTCTTCGCCGGCCAGCACTGCCGCCAGCAGTGGCTCGAAGGCCATGCTGGCCACTTTGTCGTACCCGATGATGTTGGGGGCCAGCACAAGGCGCAGATCGGGGCGTCGCAGCATGGTGGTGACCGCGGCATATGGCGGGTTTTCGTCTAAGAAATCGCTGCCCAGCACGTCATAGGCCGCGCGGTTGACCGGTTGATAGGACAGGCCGCGCGCCCAGCGGGTTTGCGCTTCGATGGTGGTGAGATAGCGCACAAACACCCATGCGGCCAACTGCTGCTGGGGTGTGCCGTGCGTCGTGATGGCCACCCCGCGCAGATAGAGCAGGGCGGCGGGTGTTGGGCCGGGGGCGGGGGCAAATGTCCAGTCGGTGAGGCCGCTGCCGCTGTCGAGGATGTCGTTTTGGATAAACGGCAGGCCGGCGCTGCTGGTGAAGGCGAACGGCGTTAGGCCATAGGCAAGGTCTTTGCTGTCGTTGTAGACCCCGCCGGCGTCATAGGTGCATCCCAGCGCGTGCAGGGTTTGCAGCGCGGCCAGCACCCGCAGAGACCCCGTGCTGGCAAAATCAAACACCCCGTCTTGATATAAGAGCGTTTGGCCCTGTGCGGCGGTGAGCACGGCAAAATCATCAAGCGTGAGGGTGAGCGAGAAGCCGCGCAGCGCTTGGCCGCGCGGGGTGGTGGATTGGGCCGCCATGCAAGACCACCCGACCAGTGAGTCCAGCCCATCGGGCAGGCCGCCCGCGCCCAGTTGGGTCAACATTTCGCGGTTGACGGCCAGCACGTTGGCGCTGAGGCCCAGCGGCCACGCCGCCTGCATGTCACCGGCCCGAAACGCCCCAACAGCCCCTGCCCACAGCTCGGCGCGTTGGGCGTCGGTCAGCCCCCATTGGCTGTGCGCCAGATAGGCATCCAGCGGCACAATCAGCCCGTCATCGAGCAGGCCGCCGGCATTGGAGGGGAAGATGCCGCCGACCACATTGGGCAGTGCTTCATCGGGCTTGGGGCTGCGCAGTGTGTTGAGGATGCGCCCGCTGTTGGTTTTGCTCACCAGCTGCACGGTGATGCGGTAAGGGTTGGTGCGGTTGAAGTGCTGCACCACGCTGCGCATGGCCTCCAGCTGTGGGCCGTCCCATTCGTGCCAGTACACAATGGTCTGGTCGTCGGGGGTGAGCGGCTGGGCTTGTGTCGCCAGCACAGGGATAAACAGGGCCAGCACAATCAACCAGCGGCGCATACACACACCTCATCAGCACAGAAAAGACCATCCGCGCAACATATAACCAAAAACCCCCGCCGTTGCAACCGGCAGGGGGTGTGATGTGTGTGGGGAAGGGTCGGGGGGCGGGGGTTATTCCTCGTCCTTGATTTCGACCTTCTTCTTGTTGTCCTTGACGTCTTCTTCGGTGATTTCGCGGATGATTTGCACCTTCACGCGGGCGACGATGGCGGCGAGGGTGGCCACCACCACCAGCGGCAGACCAAGGGCAAAGCCGAGCACGCCGCCGGCAGCTGCCCCGACCGTCAGGGTGGTGTCGATGATGACCTTGTCGTCGGCGGTCTTGATGACGAGGCGGCGGATGTTGCCTTGGCGGATCAGTTCTTGCACGCGCTCCAAAATTTGGTTGCCCACGCCTTCAAACTCCTCACTGATGGTGGTCTTCTTTTCGGTGTTCTTTTCATCGCTCATGGCAGTTTCTCCATTCCTGTGTGGTAGTGTGTTTGTTGCTATAGTTATGATACGGGATACGGCGCAAAAAGTTGCGGGTTGGATGTGCAATTGCCCAAGTTGGCCGACTGCCCGATACGGCGGCAGGCGAGCGGTGGGCTGTTTGAGGCGTTTGCCCTACTCGATACTTCGGTAGGATAGCCAGTATGAGCAAGGTGCGGTATCATCGATTGTGGGGTTATGCAATCATCAGGCGTGGGAGTTCGAGATATGAAGCGCTTATTCTGGAGTATCAGCACGGCACTGCTGCTCATCATGGGGCTTGTGGTTGGGCTGAGCGTGCAGACGACGCCGGCACAGGCGCAGTTCACCACCGGTACGGGGTGGGTTGGGTCTTTTTATAATAACACCACGTTTTCGGGCACACCGGTGGCGTCCAACGTATCGTATCCGACCGGGCTGTATTTCAACTGGAGTACGGGCGGCCCACGTGATGCGAGCAATCAGCTGATTGCCGGCATTGGGCCTGACAACTTTTCGGCCATTTTTACGTCTACGCAGCAGATGGCTGCCGGCACATACACCTTTTTGATTTACGTCAATGACGGGGTGCGCGTCACCATCGACAATCAGATATATGCCAACCAGCTGACGCAGTTTAATAATCCGGCGGCCAACGCCTATCAAACCATCCAGTTTACGTATGTGCGCTCGATTGCCGGCCCAGTCAATATGACGGTGGAATACGTGGAGTATCTCAACGATGCCAACCTCGTGTTTCAGTGGTCTTTGGCGGGCGGGGGCAGCGGCAACACCCTGACGCCTATCGGCCCGACCGCGACGGCAGCCCCAATCGCGACGGCAGAAGTCATCACGGTAAAGGGGTTGGCACTGCGCACCGGCCCATATCTGGGGGCGTCGATGGTCGGCGTGATTCGGCCCAACAAAATCTACCCCATCCTCGAGAAGAACTTTGATGAGGGCTTGTTCCCGTGGTACAAGATTCAGGATGGTGACCGCATCGGGTGGGCATCGGGGCGCTACCTCAAGACCGCGGGCAACCTTGACGCCATCCCCAGCGTGACCACCATCTTTGACCGCATCGATAACCCGACCGACCTGCCACCGGCGCTGAACGTGGTGGGCTATACCCGTTCGGTCATGAACCTGCGCCGCCGGCCCAGTCAGCGCACGCAGCTGCTCAACCAGATTCCGTGGGGCGATCCGGTGCAAATCATCGGGCGCACGGTGCAGGGCAACAAGAACTTTTGGCTGCAAGTGCGCTGGAAGGATCAGGTGGGGTGGATTTATGCCCCGTACATCTCGATTGACGGCTTGATTGAGGCCGTCCCGATCCGTTAGCTCTGCTGCCGATAAGCACCATACATATCTGCGCGCCGCCCTCATCTCACAAGATGAGGGCGGCGTTTTTGCGTGCTGTGGGGGTGGTGTTCAGCCGCCAACCGTCCAGATGCGCGCCGCGCCGCCGCTGTCGGTGGTGACCAACATCCTGCCGTCTGGGCTGAAGGCTGCTGAGGTCAGGGTGTGGTCTGCGCTGGCCACGATGGCCACCACAAGGTCGGGCTGGGCGGGGGTGGTGC
>DAOUCZ010000196.1:0-6969 GCA_034431675.1 Anaerolineae bacterium
ATGCTGTGGGTCATAGCCAAAGGCTGCACCCAGTGCAGCAAGCACCAGCTTTTCGGGTTTTTCGATGTGGGCGTGCAGATAACTGGCGACAGCTTGTGTGAGCTGTGCAGCAGCATCGGGGGCGTCGGTGAGATGCGGTGTGCAGCGTTTGCAGGGCCGAAAGCCGGCTGCTTCTGCGATTGCTGGCAGAGGATAGAAACAGATGTTTTTTTGCAGCGGGATACGGCTTGGGCACGAAGGCCGACAGTAAATACCCGTCGTTCTAACAGCGTAGACGAAAATGCCGTCTGCGTTAGGGTCGCGGGCTTGTACGGCCTGCCAGCAGGTGCTGGGGTCTAGGGAGTGCATCGCAGAAATCATCCCCTTGTAGAATCTATTTTACAAAATAAGTGTATATGCCAAGCGATTTATAAACACTCGGATTCTGGGGATGTTATTGGCCAATTTCGACGATTACCCGTCGGGACTGATGCCCCATTGGTATGGTGTGGCCCTTTTCGATACAATGCAGTCGTCACTATCACATCCAAGCAGTTTTTTGAGGATAAGCAACATGTTGAAACGTTTTATCGCCGTGTTCGCGCTGGCCTTGCTGGTTTTCAGCGCGGCGCAAGCGCAAACCGTGACTGCTACCCGCGTAGATGCCAATTTGCGCAGCGGCCCGGGCACCGAATGGCGCATTGTGGGTGTGGCCCGCCCGAACACGACGGTTGCCCTTGATGGTCAGGCGTTTGGTGGGTCATGGGTGCGTGGCATTACCTCGACGGGTATTGTCGGGTGGATTTATCGCCCCAACCTGAACATTAGCGAGGGTGAGGCGGCTGCGCTGCCGCCGGTGCTGATTGAGACCCCATTCACGCTGAGCGCACCGGAGCAGGTTGGCCCGATTGGCGGGACGCCGGCAGCATCCAGCGGTGGGACATCTGGCGGGGCGGTCAGCGTTGCGCCGGCAAGCTCACCCGTACGTGGGTTCAACCTAGGGGCGCACATCAGCGGCCTAAGCGGGCAGACCATCGATTGGATGCGGGTGGCTGGCATGTCGTGGGTGAAGCGTCAGGTCAAGTGGTATCCGGGCAACGACCCTGCTGGTTTGCGTGGGATGATTGATGAGGCCCATGCTGCCGGTTTTCGCTTGCTGGTGAGTGTGGTAGGCGAACCGAGTCGTGTAACCGAGCCGGGGTATTTTGACCAATACGCCGCTTATGTGGGTGGTGTTGCCGCACAGGGGATTGATGCCATTGAGGTGTGGAACGAGCCGAACATCGATCGTGAATGGGCATCGGGCGCGATTAGTGGCGCAAACTATACCGAACTGCTGAAGAAGTCGTATATCGCCATCAAAGCGGCAAACCCCAACGTGATGGTGATTAGCGGCGCGCCGTCACCGACCGGTTACTTTGGTGGGTGCTCACCGGCGGGCTGTGACGATAAGCCGTTTATCGAGCAGATGTATGCAGCTGGGGCAGCCAACTATATGGATTGCCTTGGCGTGCACTACAACGAAGGGATTCTGCCGCCAACTGCCACCAGTGGTGACCCGCGCGGCAACCCCCTGCACTACACCCGCTATTACCCGACGATGGTCAGCACCTATCTGACGGCTTTCCGCAATACCCGCAACTTGTGCTTTACCGAGCTGGGGTATCTGACGGCAGAAGGCTATCCGGGCCTGCCGGCGGGCTTTTTGTGGGCCGAAAAGACCACTGTAGCGCAGCAGGCGCAGTGGATTGATCAGGTGGTGTCGCTGGCGGCACGCAGTGGGCGCGTTTCTCTGCTGATTGTGTGGAACATGGATTTTACCAATTGGGGTGACGACCCACAGGGTGGGTTTGCCTTGATTCGCCCCGGAGGGGATTGCCCTGCCTGCCGTGCCTTGGCTGAGTAGCGATATTCTGTGAGAGGAGGGGGCGATGCGCTCCATCTTGCGAGTCGTGTTTTGGGCACTGCTGCTGACGATGCCATCAGTGGGGCAGGGCGCGCCAGATGCCATCAGTGACGCGCTGGCCGCCTTCAATCAGCAGACGGGCCAGAACCTAACGCTGAACGACGTGTTCTGGACGTGGGCACAGCAAACCTTTGCCGATGACCAATTGGGCTGTGCGCCAGCTGGTATTACCGCTGCACCAGCCCAAATCATCGGCTACGTGTTCAAGTTTACGTGGCGCAGCGAGGTCTATGAATATCGCGTGGCGGGCGATCGCTCTCGCACGGTCTTTTGCGGCAGCTCTGCCGAGGCAGGGACACCGGTTGAACTGGTGGATGCGGTCGGTGTGAGTGACCCTGCCGAGCTGTCGAATCGGCTTTGCCCGCCTGCCCCAGCACCAGATAAGCTGTATGTGCGGTCGCGGGTGGCGGCCAATACCGAAGGCCGCGTGATGGACGGGTGGACGCTGAACTTGCGCAGTGCGGCCAGCACCAGTGCAGCAGTAGTCGCCCAGATGCCGGCGCGTGCTGCGTTTTTGGTGGCGGCAGCACTGCCCACCTGCGACTCTGAGGGGTATGTGTGGTGGCCTGTGAGCTATGATGGGCTGTCGGGGTATGTGGCTGAGGGTGCGCAGGGAGAGTATTACATCGAACCGCTGCCGCCTGCGGCTGGACTGCCTGCCTCGCGCGCGCTGCTGAGTGCGGCCAATCTGCCGGCATGGGCCGAAGCGGTGAAGTTGCAAGGCAATCTGACCGATGGTGCTGTGGCGTGGTCTCGGACGGGCAAACTGGTGGTGATGGGCGACATCGGGGCAGAGGGGGTGTGGGTGTACGATTCTGCCGACCTGACCGCAGCTCCCCGCCGTTATCAGACGGTCAACCGTTTGACCCGTGCAGTGTTTAGCCTTGCCGAAGGGCAGGGCGATGTGCTGCTGTTGGGCGACGAGACCGGCGCAATACAGGTCTGGGATCTCTCTCCGACCAGCCGTCTGACTCAACGCCTTGTTTTGAACGGGCATAATGCGCCGATTAGCGCGTTGGACATCAGTCGGACAGGCGCTCGGATTGCCAGCAGCGGCGGTACGGCCTTTGCCACCACCGCAGACGAGGGTAATCTGCATGCGGTTCTGGTGTGGGATGTCAACCGTGTTGCACAGCTGTTTGCGCTGCGTGGCCATACCGAGCGGGTGTATGCGCTGGCTTTCAGCCCAGACGGCGCGCTGCTGGCGTCGGCGAGTGCCGACAAAAGCGTGCGTTTGTGGGACATGGTCACAGGTCAGCAGACGGCCCGTATTGATGCAAACTCTGGGGCAACGGCGCTGGCTTTTAGCCCAGATGGCGGAGTGCTTGCCGTGGGGTATGAAGATGGGACGACACTGGCGCTTTCGCTGGTGGGTGGCATCAGTGCAGGGCCTTTGCTGGCCACAGATACTGGCAGAGTGAACGGTTTAGCCTTTACCCCTGATGGTTCAGCGGTCATCAGCGCGGGGCGGTTGTTGGCGGTGCGTAGTACTGCCGGTATGCTGACGGGCGAAGCCGCCTCGGCGCTTAATCTGCCGGCGGATGGTGCTTCTGCGCTGTCTATCAGCGCGGATGGGACGGCTGTGGCTGTGCTGCTGCGCGATAAAACCGTGCGAGTGTGGACGGTGCGCTAAAAAATTGAACTGAGATGCATATAGAAACTCTGGCGTGGCTTGCCTGCGCCAGAGTTTTTGTTTTTGAGTGGTGTGGGTTTACACTCTGGCGTATCGTTTATATGGGTGAGTTGAGGGGTGTCACCCGTTCGCTCAGAGGAGCAAAGCCTATGCAAGCACAGACAGCAAACACAGCGTGGCATGTGGGGAAGTGGGGCTTTTGGGGATGGTTTGAGACCATTGTCAAGTTGGTTGGGGTTGGGGCGGGTTTGATTGCCCTTAGCCGCACGGACTTCAGCGCTGGGGTGCAGCTGACCGATTTGCCACATATCGTTTCGGTGATTCTTTTGGCAGTGGTGGGTTTGCCATTGATCCCGATTGCGGGGCTGCGTTTTCGCCAGCGCGAGGTGATCTCGCTGGTGTTTTCGATCTTGAATGCACTGGGTCATCTGTCAATGCTGGCGCATCTGCTTTTTGCGCCGCAGTCACAGTTTTTGCCGCTGGTGTTTGGCGGTGCTTATGTGATTGGTGAGGCGATTAAGCAGCGCTTTTTGATTTTGACCGGATATACCGAGATGAACCTTGATAATGGGATGTTGGTTAAGTTTGTCCGTGGTTTGATGGTGGTCTATTTGGTCTTTGTGGCGATGGTTTTGTTGTAAGTGAACTGCGCGCGGTTGGCAGCATTAGCTGGCCGCGCGCTTTCTATTTTTTTTTACTATTATTGCCCTGCAAATGGCTCAATGTAATACAGCCCGATCTCACCTTCTGCCACCCAGCCGCGCACTGTGGCGGTTTCAACCTCGTACCACGTATAGCCGTTGGCGCAGCGCGGCCCATCCAGCACGGTGGCCACTTCACCCACGCGCAGGCGCCCGATCTGAGTATTTGTCGAGTCGGTGCCTGGGCGTTCCCTCACCCGTAAATCACTGGGGTCATCATCAGTTACGCGCGCGCGTTCACCGATAATCAGACGTGTGGCGGGTGCTCCTGCGCAAGCCGAGACCGGCTCTGTGGTGGGCGGAAAGCTAAACGGTGCAAAGGTGATGGTGGGCTGTGGGGTCTGAGTGGGCTGAGCAGTATAGGTGGCGATGGGGGTGGCTTGCTGCGGCATGCCCCCTATAGCAGGTCTGTCGGTGGCGAGGCCTTCGGGATCGGGCACACAAGCGCCCAGCAGCAGTAGGCCAACCGACAAATACACCAGTATCCATGCTCTCTGCATACGTCCCCCGTTCGGTGTTCTGAAAACCATCTCAAGCCGTGTATAATTATACGCCGGATTCAAACGATTTGGGGGTCATGTTGGGTAAAAATGGGCGTCTCTTGCTGATTGGTGCGGTCATCAGCGGCGCGGTGATTGTGCTGATTGCCACCCAAATCGACATCCCTTTGTTGTGGCAGGCACTGGTGAGCGCCAACTATTGGTGGCTCATCCCATCTGCTGCGCTGGCGACGCTGGGGTTGTATACCCGCGCCCTGCGCTGGCAAGCGCTGTTGGGCGGGGGATTGGGCCTGACACGCGCCTTCCATATCCTCAATGTAGCCTATTTGGTCAATGGTATTTTGCCGATGCGTGCGGGCGAGGTGGCGCGTGCATTTTTGGCCAACCGTGGGGCAGATGGTGTGCCCGTATTTCGCACAGCCAGTACCATTGTGGTCGAGCGCCTGATTGACCTGCTGACGGTGGCGGTGTTTGTGGCGCTGGCGTTGGTGAGTGCGCCGGGGGCGGTGTCAGAAGAATTTCGCACTGGTGGGCTGATGTTTGGACTGCTGTCACTGGGCGGTTTTGTGGTGCTGATTGCACTCTCTGCGCGGCGCGTGTGGGCGGCAGAGATGTTCCGCGCAGTGGCCGGCAGGCTGCCGGTGTTGCGGCGTCCGGCGGTGCTGGCACGGCTGAGCACGTGGTTTGAGCATATCCTTGATGGGCTTCAGCCTCTGACACGCCCGATGGCCTTGATGGCCGTGCTGTGGTGGAACACGATAAGCTGGGGGCTGTCTTGGCTGACTGGCGCGCTGTTGATGTTGGTGTTCTATCCCGAAATCAATCCGCCGGCGGTCTTTTTGTTCATCGCTTCTGCGTCATTTTCGGTGGCGCTGCCGGCTGTGCCGGGCAACGTCGGCCTATACGAAGGCGCAATTTTGCTGGCACTATTTCCGTTTGGATATGGCAGCACCGAGCAGGGCTTTTCGACTGCGCTGGCCTTTGCGCTGGTGGTTCATTTTCTCAATCTGGCTGTTAATGCTGTCTTAGGCGTTATCGGCATCCTTGCTGAGGGGGTTTCCCTCAGCCAATTGTCTCAGGGCCGCGACGACAACGCGCGGCAAGGCTAACCTCAAACGGACTGAAACCCATGACCGACCGTAAGCTTAAGATTCTCATTTGCCTGTTGTATTATCTGCCGCACCGCACTGGTATGCAGCTGTATATCCAGCGTGTGGCCGAGGAATTAGTGCGCCGAGGCCATCAGGTCACGGTGTTGTGCGCGCGTCACCTGCCCGACCTGCCCTCTGATGAGACCGTGAATGGGGTGCGCGTGGTGCGCCTGAATGTGCTGCCACTGGCCATTAGCCGAGGCATGTTAATGCCGGCCTATCCGTGGGCGGCATATCGGCTGATGCGCGAGCACGACGTGGTGAACATCCACACTCCGATGGCCGAAACAGCCCTGCTGAGCGTGTTGGGTGGCCTGACGGGCACGCCGATTGTCCCGACCCACCACGGCGACTTGATCCTGCCCTCCGGTCTGACCAATCGGATTATTCAGGGTGTGATGTTTGGTCTGTATCGCTTTATGGCGGCGCGTGCGCCCAAAATTGTGGCCTATACGCAGGACTATGCCGAGAACTCGTATTATCTCAGGCCGTTCTTGCACAAAGTGCAGGTGATTCACCCCCCGATTACGATGCCAGAACCTGACCCTGATCGTGCGGCCCGTTTGCGGGCAGAGTGGCAGCGCGACGGCGGCCCGTTGATTGGTTTTGCGGGGCGTTTTGTGCAAGAGAAGCGCCCTGACTTGCTGATTCGGTCGCTGGATGTGGTGCTGAAGCAGCACCCGAATGCTCGCATCGTGTTCGCCGGCCAATATGACATCCCTTATGAGCGTACATGGGAACTTTATAAGCCGATTGTGGAGCAGTACCGTGAGCACCTGATTTTCCTTGGCCTGAAGGATGATATGCAGTTCATGGCCGATTTCTTCCGCGCGGTGGATGTGCTGGCGCTGACCAGTGACAGCGAGTGTTTCGCACTGGTGCAGGTCGAGGCAATGCTGTCTGGCACTCCGGTGGTGATGACCGATACCCCCGGAGGGCGCGTGCCGGTGATGGCCACGGGGATGGGGCAAATCGCCCCGCGCGGTGATGCGGATGCCATCGGGCGGGCGATTTTGGCGGTGTTGAATGATCCTGCGGC